>CAYXAT010000147.1:0-3805 GCA_964462065.1 uncultured Clostridiaceae bacterium
ACCGCCGATTACCAAAACCCTAACCTTTTTTTCTATTGGTATCCATCTCCTTTATCTTCAATCAATGAATAAATTCTACAAATCTATATTATTACCTTCTAAATTATTTAATTATCATTCATAACATTTTTCATAACCCCATATGCCGTATTCTAATATTATTTCCGTAAATACTTTTATAATAAATTCTTTTATGGTAAATATCCTTACTTGGCGTTAAGTTCCAATAAGCAAAAGTTGTGGTAAAATAGCAATAGAAAATGAAAAAAGGTGAAAACCATGGACTATTTAAATAAAAAAACTATCTATAAATCAACCTTTATAGCATTTTTGCTTATTATCACCATGATATTAAGACTGCCATGGATAGCCGGTAACTCCAAATTTATATATTTAAACAACGGCTTGATATATGCTCTTATTTATTTTGGATTATTTATCACATGGGGTATATCTATCAAAAGGCGTATCATTCAAAAGCAGACCCTTATATTTCTCTTAGGCATCGTCGCATTGATAGTCTTTTGGTTCATGGTTCGAACAATAAAATTTATATACATTGAGAGGGATACTAACATTGAGCGTTGGTTTTGGTATGCTTTTTATATTCCCATAATTCTAATCCCCCTTATAAGTCTCTTTATTAGCCTATCCCTTGGTAAGTTAGAGGACTACAGGCTCCCTAAATGGACGGGATTGATTTATATTCCCATAATTGTTTTAATGGGTTTTGTACTTACTAATGACTTTCATCAAACGGTATTCATGTTTCCGGAAGGAGGCTTATGGACAGAGGAAAACTTCAGATATGGGTTAGTTTATTGGATTATATTTATATGGGTGGCGGGAGCCATATTAGCTTCTCTTGTTATAACGATTATAAAAAGCCGTGTGCCCCGTAGTAAAAAGATTCTATGGCTTCCTTTAATTCCGTACTCTATCGGTTTTATCTATGCCGTCCTTTATGTTATGGAATTTCCTTTTTTAAGAGTAATCGCGGGAGATATGACAGCTATAAACTGCTTAATAATCATTGCTATATTTGAAAGTCTTATTCAAAGCGGGTTAATCCGTTCCAATATTCATTATGAAGAACTTTTTTACGGTTCTGATATAAAGGCACAAATCTTAAACGAAGATCATCAGGTATGCTATGAGACCGGTTTCACCCCTGTGGAAGCTGAGGATAATATACGAATATCTACTATTCCTGTTTCCGGCGGTAATGTAGTCTGGCAGGAAGATATTTCGGAAATGAACGGATTAATAAAAGAGTTGGAGGAAGTGAACCAAAGGTTATCAGAGGAAAATAATCTGTTGTTAGCTGAATTGGAGTTAAGGGAAAGAAAAATAAAGATAGATGAAAAAATCAGGATATATGACAACCTTACAAAGAAAATAGAGCCGCAACTCCGGATGCTAAATACTATTCTTTCTGATGACACAGGAGATACCGGCTTCTTACAAGAAAGGTTGGCTCAAATCTGTGTCCTTGGCACATATATTAAACGTCGCAGCAATCTGTTTATTCTTGAAGAAGATAATAGCTTATTTTCTGCAAAAGAACTTGAATATTGTCTAAGAGAATCTATAGAGGGAATGTCAATGGGAGAAATAGATTGTTCACTTAATAGCAATTGTAAAGGCAATATAGAAGCAAAAAATGCAGTCTTAGCATATGATTTGTTTGAAGAAATAATAGAGGCTGTTTTACCTTCCATTACCGCTCTATTTATTAATCTGAATATAGCAAAGGGTAATATAAAGATGAAGCTGCAAATCAGCGGCAACAAAGAAAAGTTGAAAAATATAAATCAGCTCGTTAATAGTACGGATTATATAATAATAGAAGAAGATGACAGCCTAGCTATTACTATTGAGCTTCCCAAGGCAGGTGAAAACTCATGATTATTATAATGCCTCTATTCTTTCTGCTCTTAATACTATTTGACTTTTATATTTTTGCCTTTGCTTTCAGCCATACCGGAAGGCATAAAACCTCTTGCATAGTCTTTATATTAATGTTCTTTTCTTTTATTATTCTTTATTCTCTGACTATGGATATCCGTCTATTACCAGGCAGCAACTTGTTATTTGATATTATTAAAATATTTCAGAATATACCGATGATTATATATGTTTTAATATTATTAATTATATTAACGGTATCCGTTATTTTATTATATAAAGAAAACCTGTATGAACAAAATGCTATTACAAGAACATCCATCAAAGAAAGCATAGATAATCTGCCAATGGGGCTGTCCTTTTCAACTAAAAGCGGTATCGTTTTTCTTTCAAACAGATTTATGAACAATCTATGCCATAAAATTATAGGTAGAGAACTGCAAGATGCAGAATATTTTTGGGAAGAGATTAAAAGGAAGGGGCAAAATACCCCTGATAATCCTGAATCAAAGAATCAGACTTCCATTATAAGGATTGGTGATGAAGAAACATGGTCTTTTACCCGTCATTCAATTAAAATTAACATGAAAGAAGGAGTACAGATTACAGCTGTTAATATTACAGAATTATACGAACTAAGGTCCCAATTAAAAAATAAAAATATTGATTTTATAAAAATGAATACTCGCTTGCAGCAGTATAGTGAAAACTTAGCGGCAATCAAATCAAAGGAAGAAAGATTGGCTACAAAGGCTCAACTGCACAATGAATTAGGCTATATCCTTCTTGCTACCAGAAAAGCCATGTTAAATAAAAATATGAATAAAGAAGAAGGACAATCCGTGCTTAATTTATGGAAACAAAATATAAATGTATTATTAAGCGGAAGGGGAATAAAAGAAAAGAATGCTTTTGAAGAACTTATTCAATCCGCATATGATATTGGGATAAAACTGCATTTACATGGAGATTTGCCCCAAGAAAATATTATCAAAAACCTTATTCTGACAGCTACAATAGAAGCACTGAATAATGCAGTGCGCCACGGAGAAGCTACAGAACTTAATTTGATAGTTAAAGAAAGAGAAGGTGACTATATCATAGAACTGACTAATGACGGTATTATACCGGAAGGAGAGATTGTAGAAGGCGGCGGACTATCTGCCCTTAGGAGAAAGGTTGAGAATCAGGGAGGTATAATGAGGGTTAACACAGAGCCTATTTTTAAACTTTGGATTGGAATTTCCAAGGGAAAGGAGATTTATATCTATGATAAGAGTACTGATTGTTGAAGATGACCCTATGGCACAAAAATTATTGGAAACCTTTATAGAAAACAGCGGAAGATATAAAGTTGCAGGCTCCATAGTAAGTGCGGGATTTGCAGAAACTTATTGCCTTAAACATCCTGTGGATTTGATATTGATGGATGTATGTACTGCCTTAGGAGTAAGCGGATTGGAAGTTTCAGAGAAAATTAAAAAAATAAAACCTGATGTAAAAATAATAATCATCACCAGTCAACCGGAGTGTGATTTTATCAATCGGGCTAAATCCGGAGGGGTAGACAGCTTTTGGTATAAATCCTCTGATGAAAGGGAGATTTTGGAACTGATGGATAAGACAATGGCAGGGGAATCCATCTATCCGGATTCCACGCCGAGACTACAAATAGGCAATGCCTGGAACACAGAATTCACCCCGAGACAATTAGAAGTCCTTAGAGAACTCACCAACGGAGATACCAATGCAGAAATTGCCAAGCGTCTTAGTATATCTCCTACCACCGTGCGGGACTACATACAGCAAATGTTGGAGATGACAGGATTGCAAAACCGGACAAGCTTGGCAGTAGCGGCTGATAAAAGCGGTTTGGTAAACCGAAATTATTGATACC
>CAYXAT010000148.1:0-3797 GCA_964462065.1 uncultured Clostridiaceae bacterium
GGGATAAAAATGAGAAAAGCATATCCAATAATCCTTAAAGAATCAGAAGGAGAATACTATGTTAGGATTCCGGATTTTGATATTGGTACACAAGGAACAGATGTAGCTGACGCCATAATTATGGCAAGAGATGCCATAGGATTAGTGGGGATTGATATGGAAGACGACGGTAAAAGTTTGCCGGAACCTAATACTGCCAAAGAAGAAGCCGAAGAAGGAGATATCTATACTTTAGTTGATGTAGATTTCACCGAGTATAGGCGTAAGCATGAGGGTAAATCAGTGAAAAAAAATTGTACTATACCTTATTGGTTAAATGAAGAAGCTATAAAAGCAGGCGTTAACTTCTCCAGACTGTTACAAGATGCTTTAATAAATTATCTTAATTTGAATAATACCTACAATGGAATTAAGTAGTTTAGTGTTAACCATAATATTGGAAACATACAATTTCCGGTATCAAAAAAAGGCCTGAGCAAATTGTTATATGCAATTTACAAGCCTTTTATTTTAATATCTGACTATTAAAATATATACTTTTCGGAAAGGGCCTTCACTCGCTCCTTTGTATTATGTATATCGTCCGGGTTACCGATTATATGGGAGATTATTTTCCCGATTTCTATCATATCGTCCTCTTTCAAGCCTTTTGTAGTAATTGCGGGAGTGCCCAATCTTATACCGCTGGTAACAAAGGGGCTTTGGGTATCAAAAGGTATCGTGTTCTTGTTAACTGTTATCCCAACCTGATCCAGCAAATGCTCCGCTTCTTTTCCTGTAGTATTTTTGTTGCTTAGGTCTACCAGCATCAAATGATTGTCAGTGCCGCCGGAAACAAGTTCAAAACCTTCTTTGATTAACTGTTCCGCTAAGGCTTTGGCATTTTTAATTACTTGTTGTTGGTATTGTAAAAAGCTATCTTCCATAGCCTCTTTAAAACAAATTGCTTTAGCAGCTATCACATGCATCAAAGGCCCTCCCTGGGTTCCCGGGAATATGGCTTTGTCAACGGCTTTGGCATATTCCTTTTTGCATAGAATAGCTCCGCCCCTTGGCCCTCTAAGGGTTTTATGTGTTGTAGTGGTAACAAAATCTGCATGAGCCACAGGACTGGGATGCAATCCGGCAGCTATAAGGCCGGCTATATGTGCCATATCTACCATAAGCAAGGCTCCGGATTCGTCAGCTATTTTTTTAAACTTTTCAAAATCAATTATTCGGGGATATGCGCTTCCCCCGGCTATAATAAGCTTGGGTTTGCTCTTTAAGGCCTGTTCCCTCACAACATCGTAGTCTATTCTGCCCGTATCTTTATCAACACCGTAAGATACGAATTTATAGTACTTGCCGGAAATATTTACGGGACTTCCGTGAGTCAAGTGACCTCCGTGAGATAAATTCATTCCTAAAACAACGTCGCCCGGATCTAATACGGCGAAATATACTCCTATATTTGCATTGGAGCCGGAATGAGGCTGAACGTTTGCATGCTCCGCCTTGAAGATTTTTTTTAGTCTGTCTCTTGCAATATTTTCAACTATATCAACATATTCACAACCGCCGTAGTATCTGTTATCGGGATAGCCTTCGGCGTATTTATTTGTAAGAATAGTACTCATTGCAGCCATAACAGCGGGGCTGACAAAGTTTTCCGATGCAATCAGTTCTATATTATATCTTTGTCTATTTTGCTCCTTTTCTATGGCTTGGGCAATTTCTGAATCAGCCTTATATATCTCTTGCATTTCTATACCAAACCTCCACAATCATTTTATAATTTTAATCATTTTAGATTTAAATCTATTCATGTTTTTAAAAGAACTTTCTTTACTTTTAATTAAAATATAGGATACTGTCAATAATAACAATCCGGATAATGCGGAAATTATTTGTATAAAATTACTTGAAAAGTTCAAGTTTCTTAAAGCATAGTAAGGTATTGCTATGCCTAATATTAAAGCCAATAGGGGAACGCCGTAAAAAATAATACTGGCAAGTAAAAAGTTCTCCGTATTGAGCTCTAATATCACATTATCATCTTTTTGTGCGCCGATATTGTTATCTGCAGTTATCACTAATTTTAGATTATCTCGTCCTACTTGGCATGCGCCGCATTCACCGCATGCAGCATTTCGGGCTATTAATATTCTTACTGTATTATTATTTTTAACTTCTATTACTTTACCTGTTTCTATCATGACTTGCCTTTCTATTTTACATATTTAACTATAGTGTCTATCAAATCACTTATTCGTTCATCAGAACTATCCTTTTTCAATGATGTTATCAAACAATCCTTTATATAAGTGTCCAGTATTATACCGCCTACTTTATTTATTGCTGCTCTTATTGCCGATATTTGAATCATTATATCTTCGCAGCATTTACCGTCATCAACCATCCTTTGTATGCCCTTTACCTGGCCTTCTATCTTCTTTAGGCGATTTATAATATTCATTTTATTTTCTTCAGTTTTACCATCCATATTTATACCCCCTAATGGTATAAATGATACTATAATTGCGACTTCATGTCAACCGCATGCACATCAAGGTATGCCTATCAAATCTCTTGCCGCCACTGAGGCCAGCATCAACCCGGCAACGGATGGTACAAAAGATATGCTGCCTATGGGAGGTTTATTATATATGCTGCTGTTTCCGGTGCCGTTTTCCCCTGTTTCACCTTGTGTTTCAAATCCGGCGGTTATCTTCAATGGCTTCTCTGTTGAGTATACAACCTTTAGTGCCTTAATTCCCTGTTTTTTCAGTTCATGTCTTATAACTTTGGCCAATGGACACATACTCGTTTCATATATATCAGCTATTTTCAGTTTCGCCGGGTCCAGCTTGTTTCCGGCGCCCATAGAGCTGACAATTGGTATACCTCTTTCGATACAGTTTATAATTAAGTTTATCTTTGAGGATACCGTGTCTATAGCATCGATAACATAATCATAACTGTCACTTAAGAGTTCATTCTTTGTATTTTCATTATACATCCTCTTATAAGTTTGCACTTTTATGTTCGGATTTATTTCTTCCAATCTTTCTTTCATTACATCTACTTTACTTAGTCCGATGGTTTTTTGGATTGAATGAATTTGTCTGTTAATGTTTGAAACATTTATTTTATCGTAATCTATCAAAACCAAATTCCCTACACCGCATCTGCCCAATGCCTCAACAGCAAAGGAGCCGACCCCGCCGATACCGAATATTGCCACGGTACTTGATTCAAGTTTTTGTATTGCTCCGTCTCCAACCAATAATCTTGTCCTTGATAAAAAATCCATAACTGCCTCTATATTATTTATTTAATTTAATGTTCAATTCGCTCAGCTGTTTTTCATCAGCAGCCGAGGGCGCTTCCGTCATCAAGCAGGTGGCGCTTTGGGTCTTTGGAAATGCTATAACGTCCCTTATGTTATCCGTATCGGTGAGCAGCATTACCAATCTATCTATTCCCAAGGCAATTCCGCCGTGAGGTGGTGTGCCGTATTTAAAGGCTTCCAATAAGAACCCGAATTTATTCCAAGCCTGCTCTTTGGTAAACCCCAGGACATTGAACATCTTTTCCTGTAATCCGCTGTCATGTATTCTGATGCTTCCTCCGCCCAACTCATAACCGTTAAGCACTATATCATAAGCTTTTGCCCTTACGCTTCCCGGGTTTTCGTCAAGTAATGGAATGTCTTCGTCCATGGGGGATGTAAACGGGTGATGCTTGGCTGCATACCTGTTTTCTTCATCATCAAATTCTAAAAGAGGAAAATCCGTAACCCATAGGATGCCTTC
>CAYXAT010000149.1:0-2525 GCA_964462065.1 uncultured Clostridiaceae bacterium
TAAAAGATACAGGTGTTGTAATATTGACGGATGATGATACTTTAACCTTTGAACAGGTGATGCAATCGGGTCTTTCAAGTGATTTAAATTATAAAAAAAGCATTTCGCCATATAAACTTATAATGTTTACTATTTCATAGTTCATCTGTTTAGGAGTTACAACTTTTAATCACTGATTTCAGATTTAGGTAACGGCTTTTTAGCCGGACCTTCGAGTATTTTTCCATCGTAAGTAAAGCGGGAACCATGGCACGGACAATCCCAAGATAGTTCTGCCGAGTTCCATTGCAGCGTACAACCCATATGTGTGCATGTAGTATCAACTATATGCTGTTTGCCACTATTATCTACATAAGCACCATATTTTTTACCACCTATTTCAATAATCCTTGCCTCACCGGGTTTCATATCTGAATCATCATTAATTTGCATTTGTATGTTTTTGCTTAAGGCATTTGTAATATCGGTTTTTAAAGTTGCAAATATTTCAGGCGTTGCAACCGATTCTGCACGTGAAGGATTAAATACAGGAGCCCATGGATTATCTTTGCCTGTTATATAATCTTTTAATATCATAGAAGCGGCTATGGATGTGCTTATACCCCATTTTCTAAAGCCTGTCGCGACATAAAGACCCGGGGAGTTTGATGTCAGACTCCCTATATAGGGGACTTTGTCCATGGAAGTATAATCTTGTGCCGACCAGCGATATAGTATTTCATTGAGTTCAAATATTGAATCGGCTGTATCTATTAAGTTTTTATAATGGATATTTGTATCTCCGCCTTGACCGGTGTTGTGGTGTTCACCTGCAATAATAATCAACTCTCCGCCATCTGCAATAGGTGTGGAGCGGAAGGACCGACCGGGGTTCGCTGATGTTATGTACATTCCTCCGGGAAATTTATTTTTTATCACTATTCCGATGGCATAGGATTTAACCGGATGGATTCTTGAAAAATATATTCCGTTTCCATCATAAAAGGGATAATGTGTTGCTATGATTACGTTAGGTGCCTTTACACTATAACCTGCATTTGTAGTTATTGTATAGCCGTTTGCAGTTTGTATATCCAATGCCATGGTGTTTTCAAAGATATGGCTGCCATTGCCGGGGATAAGATTAGCTACAGCAATTAAATATTTTAAAGGGTGAAACTGTGCTTGATTATCAAATCGTAAAGCTGCCTTTATTTTAATAGGCAAAGGTATCTCTTCTAAATAGGTTGCTGCGAATCCCAGGCTCGAAGCTATTTTAGCCTCATCCTGAATTTTTTGAATTTCATTATCATTTTGTGTAAATACATAGGCGGGTTGCCAAGAAAAATCACACTGTATATTATTTTGTCTAATGGTCTCGTCTACAGCCAGAAGTGCCGCCTTGTTAGCATCTGCGTACTGTTGGGCACTTTCCAGGCTCATACTTTTGTTGATTGTAGAATAGATAATGTCGTGTTGGGCTGTTAACTTGGCAGTAGTATGCCCCGTTGTGCCATGCAAGACCTTAGCAGCTTCTATGATTGCAACTTTTAAACCACTTTGCTTTAGTGCGAAAGCCGACGCTATGCCGACTATACCTCCGCCAACTATGGCAACATCTACATTTACATCGCCATTTAGCTGTTCATATTGAGGAATTTGCACAGATGCCAACCAATAGGACTGTGTTGGCTTATTAAAGCTGCTATTCCATTTTGAGTCCATAATTGTACCTCCGGTTTCTTAATTTATTCATATTTTTATATTGACTGATTGTATAAAATACATAGAGGGATAATTTTTTTAAAAGTATCTCAACTATACAAGTGTTCTATCCCAAAACCGATGGGACGCAATACCCTGTATAAATTGACCTATAAACCCGTTGTTTCCTTCACATCCAAGAAAGACACCAAGACTATTACCCATCTTCTCATTTTCAATCCATGTTTTACCTTCGTTTGTTCCTGCAATAGGTTTATAGTGTATGAAGGCTTCCTTTACAAACATGCAAGCTTCCATTACAAAGCAAGGGTCTGCATTTTTACCACCGTCAACATAAACGGCGTCAAAAACAACAGATGTATCGGTAATGAATGATTTTGCCGCTTCCATCTTACTGCCATCAGAGCTTGTTATCATTCCTTGTTTATCGCTTATAATGGCAGCTTGTGCGCCTTCTGCTTGCAGAGCTTTGATAACTGTATCGACTTGGTTATAGTCAAATCCCTCGGCAATAATAACAGCAACTTTCCTTGTTTGTGCTGTTTTAGTTGTGTTTTCCTGGCTGAGGGCAGGCGATACTTTAGTCACTGTTGAACCACCGGAGGTTGGTGGTGTGGCGCCGATTTTGCAAGCAATTGCCTTCGCCAACTCCAAGTCCACATTTGTAAACATATCAACAACCCGTTGCTTAATGCATTTGTCCTTAACCCTTCCTGCCTCGAAGGCAAATCCATCTATTATATGCTGTCTCTCCGGCGGGCTCATACTATTCCAAAACAAGGTCGCTTGGGAAAAGTGATCATTAAAGCTCTCGCTACGTG
>CAYXAT010000149.1:2625-3749 GCA_964462065.1 uncultured Clostridiaceae bacterium
GTCTCAGTAAAAAAATTATCCATATTGCGATTTAAAGTCATTTTCCCAATGATACGAATAGGGACATCTTCTTCCGGCCAAAGTTTTGTTGGATCCAGGATATCAAAGTCAAAGGAGAATTCATCCTTTTCTTCAAGGAGCTGCACACCGAATTCAAATTCCGGGTAGTTACCCATTTCGATATTATCCCATAAATCACGGCGGTTAAAATCCGGGTCTTCACCGCCAATTTTTGCTGCCTCGGCTTGCAGGAGAGAATGCACGCCCAAAAGCGGTTTCCAGTGAAACTTAACAAAATGTGCTTTACCCTCTTCATTAATAAAACGAAAAGTGTTTACGCCAAAGCCCTCCATCATGCGAAAACTTCTTGGAAGGGCGCGATCGCTCATTGCCCACATAACCATATGTGCCGATTCTTGATTTTGTGTAATCCAATCCCAAAAAGTATCGTGAGAAGCCGTCGCTTGGGGAATCTCGTTGTTGGGCTGCGGTTTGTTTGCATGTATAAAATCCGGAAACTTAATAGCATCCTGCATAAAAAAGGGTGCCATATTATTTGCTAATAAATCATAATTACCTTCTTCAGTATAAAACTTTGTTGCAAAACCGCGAACATCTCGAGCTGTGTCCTTTGAACCTCGAAAACCGATAACCGTTGAAAAGCGTACAAACACCGGAGTCTTCACGTTGGGATCCTGCAAGAATTTGGCCTTAGTATAAGGGCTCATTGACTTATAGACTTCAAACACCCCGTGGGCGCCGAAGCCACGAGCATGGACCACTCGCTCGGGAATCCTTTCATGATCAAAGTGAGTAATTTTTTCTCTGAAATGAAAATCCTCCATCAGCGTCGGACCGCGGACTCCCGCTTTTAAACTAACCTCATCCTCCGATATCTTGAGTCCTTGATTTGTAGTCATAACCTTTTTTTCATTATCCCTACTGCGAAACATCTCCAGTTGCTCATTTTTGCTGTTTTCATTGAAGCAATTCTGTTTATCGTTCATATGATTATTCTCCTTGCATAATTTTTGCTTAATTTACCTTTATTATTGGAAGTTATCGCTTCAAATATTCAATTTATAATGTCGTAGAATAACACTTGATATATCAAGGTTTGCAAA
>CAYXAT010000150.1:0-3739 GCA_964462065.1 uncultured Clostridiaceae bacterium
GCCTGAGGAATTGGAGGCTATAGGAAAAGCATCCGGTTTTCCGTATGAAGTGGTAGAAGTAGACGCCTCAAGTATCTTTTTAATAATTACCAAGGAGCAGTGAACTTTTACCAACTGTATATTAGACTTTGTTTATTGTACATAAAAACCCATGTGATATAATTGAAAGTGTAGAAAATCCTATGGATTTTTTATTACTCTGCCAAACTATGTTAATAACAACAGATGCCGTTGGGGGCTATATTTTTTGTGCAATTATGGCATGCAATGAACGGAGGCGAAAGGTGTTGAAAATATCTAAATGGATTATAGTTATCTTAATAGTATTTTTAGCTGTAAATATTAAAACAAGTATAGATATAGTGTCTATGAAAAATGAAATATCAAATCTAAAAAATAGTGTTAATTCAATGAGCAGTTCAACCGGCGGTGCAGTATCAAGCAGCATATATCAGATAGAACAGGCTCTCAAAAAAGAAAATAGTTTGGTAAATGAATTTAAATATGAATTTGTTGAATTGAAGGATAAAGAGGCTCACTTTTTATTAACACTGAAGCCAAGGGTTTATAACAAAGGGGAAGAAGTATTCTTTTTATTAAAAACAGGGAGCAAAGATCCGGAACTAATACCGGCAGAGACATCAGATAACCTTGTTTTTACTGCCAATATAAATGTATCGGTATTCGATAGTTCTGAAATTGATTTAGTTGTTGTAACCGGTGATACTAATAAAACAGAAAAATTGGATAGAATATCATCGACTGTTGAAAAGTTTGCTGCGGACATACAAGCACAGCCTATAGGTGGGGTTATAAGGACTTTAAAAGGTGAAGGAGTTCTGTTTATAAACTATGATTACGGATTATACTACAGTTTTCCATACAATGGAGAAACTATTTCTTTGAAGGATATCAATCTTAATATAGAATTGAATGGAAAAGTAGTTGATACTATGCCAATTCCCGAGGATTCCAAAGGCAGGTATCAACATTATATAAAATTAGAGGGTTATAAGATACCTTGCAAGGCGGGAGACAGCATACTTATTTATGCAACGGCGAAGGATAATAACAGTTTTAATTACAAATGTTATTTGGAGTCTTATGTAATAACGGAAAATGAAAATGGGGATATTGGCTATGATCCGAATTTTGATCATACAAAGCGAGTAGAAATTAATTAAAAAGGCTGCGATGGCAGCTTTTTTAATTTAACACATGATTATGTCTGACAGTAACTATCTGCCGTCATCATTTAGCGAATATTCAAAGAATTAGGCTGTTATTTACTGATAATATGCTATAATCATATAAAAAGCTAAGAAAAAAACAGTGAATATAGTTTTAATATTTTTGTTCTAAGATTATTATTAAGTATTGTTACTACATTAGAAATAATGATAAAGATACAAGGGGGTTTGATTATGAGCAAGCAACTCAAGGCGGATTTAATGCTTCTCGGGATAACCATTATTTGGGGCGCCTCATATATGCTTACAAAAGTGGGCTTGGGTGACTTAGAACCGTTGAATCTCACTGCCCTTCGCTTTATAATCGGTTTTTTTGTATCTGCATCAGTATTCCATAAGCAGCTGCTGAAATCTGATTTAAAGACAGTAAAATATGCTTTGATACTTGGGATATTGTTATTCGGCATGTTCATTGCAATGGCTTTTGGATTGGGGTATACAACAGCATCTAATGCAGGGTTTTTAATCAGTTTATCTGTAATTTTGATACCTATTATTTCCTTCGTATTTTTAAAACGTAAAATAGAAAAAAAGGTTATTATCGGTGTTATATTAGCTTTTATCGGTATAGCCCTATTATCTTTGGATGCCAAATTTAAAATAAACTTCGGTGATTTGCTCTGTATAGGATGTGCATTGCTTTGTTCTATACATGTAATAGTAGTGGAGATTTATACAAAAGAGGTAGATCCAATTGCCCTGGGTGTGCTGCAACTGGGTTTTGCCGGCATATTCAGTTTGGCCTCGTCTTTGGCGTTGGAGAGTTTTAAACTTCCTGTTTCAGGTATATCCTGGACTTCCGTTTTACTTTTAAGCATTCTATGCACTGCTGTAGGATATATTGTACAAACAATGGCACAACAGCACACCACTGCTACTCATACAGGACTTATACTATCATTGGAGCCTGTTTTTTCAGCGGTCTTCGCTTTCGTTTTTTTGAAAGAAATACTCCCTCCAAAAGGCTACTTGGGGGCTTTTATACTTCTATCCGGTGTGATTATTGCGGAGATTGATGTTAACAGCATATTTAAAAAAGGTAAAACAAAAGAAGATATATCAATATAGGATAAATTAAGTTACTCAATACAAATGGCGATTTTTTGAGGACTAAAATGAAAGTCCTTATTGATAGAGTATGGGAGGCCCTATATGTATAAGATAGTAAAAACTAAATCTGTCCGCTTTATTTTCATTGCCATCATTATCTTTTCGTTTATATCTATCCCGGCATTGGGACAACCCCTTTCAGAAATTCATGAGAAGCTTATCGGAATTACGGACGAGGAAAAAGAGGTTCTTTCAGAACTGTTTATCCTTGCTCAAGAAATAGAAGGCATAGAAAAAGAAGAAAAAAGATTAGCTACTGATATAAAGGATTTGGATAATGAAATTAAAAAAATAAAAAAAGCAATAGGGGGAGAAGAGAAAGCATTTGAAAACAATAAAGAGGGCTTAAAGCAGGTATTAAAAAGCTATCAGAGAATGGGCCCCGGTTCTTATTTGGAAATAATTCTAAGCTCAGATAGTTTAGCTACGCTTTTGAGAAGAATAAATACTTTACAAGATATAACTAAAAACACGGGGAAATTGTTAAACTTAATTGAAGAAAATAAAAAAAGCCTGTTAAATGCGAAAGAAGAATTGGATGGCAATATTGTAAAGCTTGAGGAAAAGCAGGCAGATTTAGAGGAAGCTTTATCAGAAAAGTTGCGTCTTAAGGATGATGTGGAAAAATATCTTGTTTCATTGGAAAATGAAAGGGAATATTATCAAGAGCATTTGGCTGTTTTGGAAAAAGCCTGGGATGAAGTTGGCAAAACTGTGGCTGATACCATCAAGGAGCTTTCCAGAATAATATCCGAAGAAGAACTGCCTTTGGATGCAGTAAAGCTCAGCTTCTCGCTTTTAAAAATTAAAGGCACCATAGAAGAAGGTGTTTTTAACGATATATTAAAGAAACAACCCAAGCTGTCTAAAATGTTTTTTAAGTTTACTCCCGATGAGATGGCATTGGAATTGCCGGATAACAATACTGTTTTAAGGGGTCGGCTTGTTATAATAGACGGTAACACTTTGGAATTTAAAGTAGAAAACGGCGATTTTTATGGGATGCCTTTAGATAGCCGGTCTGTATCAGAATTGTTTAACGAAAACAGCTTAGTCCTGAATCTCAAGCCTATACTGGGCGGCAATAAGTTGGATTCGATAGAGATAAAGGAAGGTTATCTAGAGTTAACATCAACTTTGAAATTTTTGGGGAGGATTTATTGATGATTGAGGCATCAGAACTGTTTTTCAACTATGGCGACGGGACGGAAGCTTTACATGATGTAAATTTAAGAATGGATAGAAATGAAATAGTATATATCATAGGACCTAGCGGTTCAGGAAAGACCACCCTTTTGAAGCTGATTTTGGGTATTGAATATCCAACGAAGGGCTCTTTAAAGGTACTTGAACAACCAATAATTAAAGGTCAAACAGCC
>CAYXAT010000151.1:0-3723 GCA_964462065.1 uncultured Clostridiaceae bacterium
GAAAATCACTATAAACCAATGCAAGGATCACTTCAAATCTAGTTGGTTTAAGCGCATTTTGAAAAGTATTGAAATAGGGGATAGATATTTGGCAGAGGTGGATACTAGTTTTATTCCTGAAAATATTGTACTACTACATGAGGAAAAACGGGAATTATTTACACAAGTCCATAAAATCTCGCTTCCATTGAGAGAGGTATTAATTCTTTACTATTACCATAGTTTATCAGAGAATGAAATTGCTAATATATTAAAAATTCCTGTTGGGACAGTACGTAGCCGACTTCATAGGTCAAAAATGGCGTTGAAAAACCAGTTAAAACTTGGAGGGTATTATGATGAAAAATATTGATGAAAGGCTTAATAATTTTCGTGAGGATATGAACATATTAATGGAAAACGTGAAACCATCGGAGAATCTAAAAAGAGAAGTGAAAAATAAGGCATTTATGAAAGATACAGTGTCCAGAGGTCATAAAAAGTCTTTTTCCTTGGTTGCATCTTTCCTATGTATCGCATTGACAATAAGTATTTTTCAAGTCCCGGTTGTTAGGGCACAAGCACTTTCAACCCTGTCGGATCTGATTACATGGGTTAGGGAAACTACTAATCTGCCGATTTATTTACCAAATTCATGGCAGCCAATAAAACAAAATACTGCCGATGAGGACACAGACACAACACAAAACTATTATTTTGAATTATCAGGAGATGAAAGATTTTACAATATTAATGTTTATAAGGTGAAAGTACCCGTTAAATTTAATGATAAAAATGATTTATTGGAAAAAAACGGACCAATTAGTGAATCTGATTTTGTAGGAACAATAAGTGGAGAAAAAATAACAAGCTCAACACCTGATTTATCTAATAATATCCCCAAGGACGCTGAAAGTTTTGAATTCATTCCCGGTGTAACTGCATATAAAAAATACCAAGAGACAGCATTATGGTGGGAATATAAAGAATGGAATTTTGAATTTAATGGTTCATCCATTTCACTTGATGTTTTAAAAGAATTAGCTGCTACATGGGCTAAAGCTGACGTCCAAGGGTCAAAGACGGGAAAGGTGATTATTACTGGAGGAAATAAATTAACATTTGATTTTATGTGGGATAAGCAGGGATATAGATATACCTATATAACAACAAGCATGGATTTTAACGGAATCATTAACATCTTAAACAGCTTTAGTATGGCTGAATAATAAGCAAAAAGGTACAAACGAGCCGCTTATTCGGCAGATGAACCATTCCATCATGTTGAAGTGTGCGCGTAACTATAGATTTAATTATTGAGCGTTCCCATATACTGATCAAGGATATCAAAAGAAAGAGCAACAGCTCCACTTGAAGTTGTAATATGTGGACTACTTCCAATTAAATCACTTAGTACATAGCTTGTACCTTTCATACAGTTGTATGTGTCCAAAACTAAAAGTAAGCGGGTAATATTGGTTGATGTTGTGGCAGTTGAATAATATACTATAGATGAATATTAGTAAAAAAATGCGTGATAAAATGCTTAAGCAAGAAAAGGGTAAACATAATGGAAAAGGTGTTACTTATGCCGCATTGTGTATTTCCAACACTTGATATAGTAAAGACTTTGGATTCCTATGAAAAAATAACGGGATTACCTGTTGATCTCCTTACTTCAGATAGCCTCGATGATGAATTCAGAACAAAGATCTCGTCTGAGGAGGTCTTAATTTATGAGCGGGTGAAGTAGAGATTTACGCATTATTTCGCATATATTCTGTGTGGCAGGGAATGCCAATTTATAAGAGGTGAATAATATTGGATTATAATAAAAGCTATTTAATTATGCATATTGGGCTTTGGACAGGCATTTTTATAGCACTTTTATTTGCATTAACTGAAATAAAGTGGATTGCATATATAGGTGCAATGATAATGTTGGGCAGTATAGTACAGGCAGCTGTATTTTATAAATGTCCTAATTGTAAAAAAACTTTAAATATTCGTGGGAAGAAACCCAAGTATTGTCCGGAATGTGGTACAAAATTAGATAATTAACAGCAAGGATTTTTATTTTCGACTTCTCATAAAAAGATAAAAAATATTTAAGGATAGATGAAACTATGTCAATAATACCATTCATTTGCTTGGGTATAGGGATAACGGTGGGAGTGTTGTTTGTAAAAAATAAAAAACTATTTATATACACCGATAAAATATCTACATTTGCTTTAATATTATTAATGTTGGTTATTGGTTTGGGAATCGGGCTTGATAAATCTATAGTAGATAATTTTTTAAGGATTGGCTTTAATTGTGCAGTTATTGCAACAGCAGTAATTATCTTTAGTGTGCTTTTGACATTTATCGTTGAGAAGACAATACTTCCTTTGGATAAAATTGATTATGACTTAATAAAAAAGAATACGCAAATAAATGCCAATGCAGATAATGAATTATTAAAAGATGAAGAAAAAAATAAGGGAAGTA
Organism: uncultured Clostridiaceae bacterium; assembly: GCA_964462065.1. Classification (GTDB taxonomy): domain Bacteria; phylum Bacillota; class Clostridia; order Lutisporales; family Lutisporaceae; genus JAAYKT01. Next base: position 2,473 of record CAYXAT010000151.1, read on the forward strand.
ATCTTGTGTGGATAATGCCTGCCAGTATAATAATAGGACTTATAGCAGGTATGCTGCTAAGGTCTATAATAATCCCTTCGGTTACAGATTTCTTTTTTACTGCAGCATTAATAGTTTTGTACATTTGTGTAGGTGTTTCTCAGGGATCAAACAAGGAGATATTTGTTTATTTAAAACTTATCGGATTCAAAATTGTTTTGATACCCGCTGCAATCTTGATTGGAAGCTTAATTGGAGGTATAGTTTCAGGGATTATGCTAAGGCTGCCGTTATATATTCCGGCAACTGCAGCAGCAGGCATGAGTTTTTATAGCATAACCGGTGCCTATATGACACAACAGTACGGCATAGAAATAGGAACTTATGGTTTTATAGTAAATATCATCCGTGAATTTCTTACGGTTCTTACAATGCCATTGTTAATTAAAGTAAGCCCGGGAGCACTTATTGCCGGAGGCGCTGCGGGAGATATGGATACAATGCTTACACCCATAACAAAATTTGTAGGAATAAGATTAAGCTTAGTTACATTATTGACGGGAATGATTCTTACCTTTGTAGTTCCGCTGCTTTTACCTATTGTTTCAATGATCTTTCAATGAAGAGATAAATTTCTTTGGATGAAACGAGTATACATGAACCTGCTAGTATAGCAAAAAATATTATATTTATAAGTTTGCGTTGATTGAGCATGATATATATTTCTAAAAAAATTGATAGGAGCGATGAAAATGAAATCAATTAATATTAAACAAGTTGATGCCTTTACAACAATCCCTTTTTGCGGCAACCCTGCTGCAGTTGTCATCGATGCTGCTTCCATAACTGATGATGAAAAATTAAAGATTGCGAGGGAAATGAATCTATCTGAAACTGCATTCGTTTCACCTTCTGAAGTTGCAGACTTCAAAGTACAATTTTTTACTCCTAAATTCGAAGTAGACTTATGTGGTCACGCAACTATCGGCACATTCTATGCTTTGTATGAAGAAAAAAAGTTGGATTTAAGTAAAAATATATTTTTTCAGGAAACTAAAGCTGGTGTGCTTCCCGTCGAATTGACAGATATTAATGGTGAGAAGGTATTTATGATGACACAACCATCACCTAAAATTCAACCAATTGATATAGATAAAAAAAACATTGCAAAACTTATTGGGTTTAGTGAAAATGATTTGATAGATATACCTGCTATGAAAGTAAATACCGGTCTATGCTGGTTAGTATTTGGTGTGAAAAGTTTGGATAAAC
>CAYXAT010000152.1:0-1295 GCA_964462065.1 uncultured Clostridiaceae bacterium
GTTGAAGATGAAGCTGCAGTAGACTCAGATGTTCCCGATTTTATTAAAAACGTTCTCATTCCTATGACGAGACAAGAAGGGGATACTTTGCCGGTAAGTACTTTTGTAGGCAGAGAAGACGGTCATTTCCCAATGGGAACTTCAGCTTATGAAAAACGCGGTGTTGCAGTGCATGTGCCGGAATGGCAAATAGATAATTGTATACAATGCAACCATTGCTCTTATGTATGCCCTCATGCTGCTATAAGACCTATACTTGTAACGGATGAAGAACTTAAGAATGCTCCCGAGAGCTTCAAAACGAAAAAGGCTATAGGAAAAGAGCTTGCCGGATTGAACTACAGAATGCAGGTAAGTACACTGGATTGTACGGGATGCGGCAACTGTGCAGATATTTGTCCTTCCAAGAACAAGGCTTTGGTTATGAAACCTCTTGATACTCAAGTTGAGGATCAGGTTCAAAACTGGAATTACGCAATGGAAGTACCGGTTAAAGATAATCTTATGGCACCAACAACCGTTAAAGGAAGCCAGTTTGCACAACCGTTAATGGAATTCTCAGGTGCATGTGCAGGTTGCGGAGAAACTCCGTATGTTAAACTTATTACTCAATTGTTTGGAGATAGAATGTTAATAGCAAACGCTACCGGATGTTCTTCTATTTGGGGAGCGTCGGCACCGTCAATGCCATATTGTAAGAATCAGGAAGGAAAAGGTCCGGCTTGGGCAAATTCACTTTTTGAGGATAATGCGGAATATGGATTCGGTATGGCGATAGCTACAAAACAGATTAGAAATAAGATAGCTGACTTGATGAATGAAGCTATGACATTAGATATTCCCGAAAACTATAAAGATGCGTTTAAGGCATGGTTAGAGGGAATGGATGATGCGGATGCAAGTAAAAAAGCCACACTTGCAATTCTTCCTCTGCTTAATGGCGAAGGATTAAATGATGAGAATGCCAAGAAACTTATTGATGAAATAGCAGATAAAAAGGATTTCTTAATCAAAAAGTCAGTATGGATTTTCGGCGGTGACGGATGGGCTTATGACATTGGTTACGGCGGATTAGACCATGTATTGGCATCCGGTGAAAACGTAAATGTTTTGGTACTTGATACAGAGGTATATTCCAACACAGGCGGACAATCATCCAAGGCTACACCTATAGGCGCTGTTGCAAAGTTTGCCGCTTCAGGTAAAAAAGTGACTAAGAAAGACTTGGGTATGATAGCTGCAACTTATGGATATGTATATGTGGCTCAGGTTGCCATGGGTGCCGATAAGAACCA
>CAYXAT010000152.1:1395-3579 GCA_964462065.1 uncultured Clostridiaceae bacterium
AAATTTTAAAACATTATATAATGTTATATGGTATTAAGAAAATAAACACAAACGCCCACCAGCCCGGGACCGGTGTGTACACCAAGAGCCGGACCTATTTGACCGAATACCATTTCTTTGACATTAGGCAATTTTGATAATATTTCTTTGATATGCAAAGCTTCTTTTTCCGCATATCCGTGCATTACTGCCATATTAACGGAATACCCTTCAGAGACCTCTTTTGCAATTTCGACCAGTTTATCCAGAGAACGCTTTCTGCCCCTGACCTTTGTGTAGCTGAAGTATTTTCCTTCTTCATTTACGGATATTATGGGCTTTATATCCATTACATCGCCGATTGTAGCGGCGACAGTATTTATTCTACCACCTTTTTTCAGATATTCCAATACAGGTATACAGTAGAATAATTTTATCTTGTCTCTGAGAGCCAATACTTTTTCTTTTATTTCCTCAATTTTTAAACCTTCAGCAATCATTTTGGCAGCCTCATATACCATATAACCCAGCCCTATAGAAAGAGTCTTGGAATCAATAGTCACGATATTAAGATCGGGAAAATCCTTTCGTGCTAATTCAATCATATTGAAGGTGCCGCTTAGCCCGCTTGAAATATTAATAGACAGGATGTTTTTTATTCCTTCATTTCTTAGCCTTTCAAAAACATTAATAGCGTCAGAGATAGAAGCCATGGAGGTTTTCGGAATTTCATCGGGCATTCTCTTATATATTTCTTCAGGTGTGATATCTACGTTGTCTCTATATTCTTTGTCTCCGTAAATTACTCTCAAAGGCAGGGTTAGGATTTTGTAACCTTCTAAAATTTCTTTGGGTAAATCGCAGCTGCTATCCGTAAGTAATGCTATTCTTTCGCTATTGTTTTCCATCCTCTTTCCTCTCTTTACATTTATTTAGCTTGCTCCTAATACTTTGTCCATAGCTTTTTTTATCATTGCCGGTGCTATCTTACACTTATCTTCAGAAACAGCACACACAGCAAACCTTAAACCTAATTTCAGCGGTATCAAAAAGAGATTTTCTTTCATCAATTCGTTGTTTATTTCTACAGACTTTTCACAAGGTATGCTGATAAAGAACCCGTCTCTGTATGGAAGAATATTAAGATTTACTTCCTTTGCCGCCTCAACAAAAACATCGGCTCTATTTTGCAGCATTGTTTTATACTTATTAACTTCCTCTTCATAAGCTAAAAGCTTGGAGTCATCTGAGGTTATTCTTGCCATAACTTCCATGGCACCGCGGTTGCAGTTTGACCAATTAGCCCTGTTTGAATGTGAACATGAATAATAGAATTCATCAGCTATGTCTTCATTGGAAGATACACAAATAGCGGCACCGATTCTCATTCCGTACATGGTGTAACTTTTGGATAAGCTAAAGGCAACAATTATCAATATATTATCGGGGAGATTGGAAAACTGTTCAAAGAACTTCCTTCTTTCGTCACCCTTACCCGCATAATCTATATAAGCTGCATCAACTAATATAACGATTTTGTTTTCTATATCTTTAGCATTTTCTTTAGCTATATTCAAAACTGATTCCCACTCGTCATCACTTAAACTGTATCCCGTGGGGTTATGAGCCGGACTGTTTATTATTGCTACTATTCTTTTTTGTTTATTTAAAAGCCTTTCAAAGTTTTCTTTATATGATTCTATGTTAAACTCGTTTTTGTCGTTAAGAAGAACATAATTTTCAACCTTCCTGTTATATTCTTCGGAAATGGTGACATAGGGCTTCCAATACCAATCGGAAACCAAAACTGAGTCGCCGGGGTTTGTGTAATTATATATAGCATGTCTGACAGAGCCGGATCCTCCGGGTGTAGCTACCGCTCTTATAAATGCATCAGGTTTGTGGCTTTTGAAGCATCTTTTAATAATTGCATCTAAAAATATCGGTTGTCCCGCAACCAGTGCGTAGGCTGCGATTGCTGCATCGGGCAAGCTTCTTAACTCATTATAAACTGTTTCTAAGCATACCAGCTCACCATTATCATCCATAAGTGCGCCCAATGTTGAGTTGATAACCTTATCTGTTCCATATTTCTTAGTTGCCTCTTGTGCTTTGGCTGCAAGGGCGAAAATAGCGTCATCTTCTTTAGGCCACACTGCGTGACTTGCTGCCATACTTTTTATCATATAATCACCTCAATGTTTT
>CAYXAT010000153.1:0-3578 GCA_964462065.1 uncultured Clostridiaceae bacterium
ATTTACCCGATGACTTGTATGCCGGAAATAGTATCCCGTACCATATTAGCTCAGGTAGAAAAGGATTATAACATTCCCATTTTATATTTGGTTGTAGATGAACAAACCGGTGAAGCCGGATTCCAAACCAGGTTGGAAGCCTTCTATGATTATATTAATGATAGAAAAACCAGAATAAATTGTTAATAGACCGCTTATCCATCTTCCTCCTCTTTATAGGGTGAACTTGCAATAAGTTCATTGACACTTCGTATGCCACGTTTCCATAAATATACCATATAAAATATAAATATTGCCGTTATGTAATATCTGTGAGACAACAGAATAAAATCATAAATTCCATGCAACAGTATCGGGACGAAAAACCCGGATAAAAAATAACCTATTTTATAAGGTTGCCTGACAAACTTCGCTATACCTAAATAATATCCCATGGTCACACCAAATAATGCATGAGCAGGCACAGCAGTAATTGATCTTAAAAAGGCTACGCTGAAACCTGCTGAAGATACATATGCAATATTTTCAACAGTAGCGAATCCCAATGAAATAAAAACACTGTAAACAATACCATCGTACATCTCATTAAACTCTTCATTATTCCAAATCAAGATTAAAAATATTAAAAACTTAAAAGCTTCTTCAACAAGACCCGCCACTATAAATGCCGTATATCCCACAGCAATCAGCCTTTTATCTCCTACATCAAAGAGGTTCAGTTTAATCTCCACTATTAAAATCGGTATCACAGAAACTGCACCAAATATAAATGCTTTTGTTAAAAGGTGCCTCGGTTCCTTTTCATATTTATCCTTCATATAGAAGTAATACATAAGTGCGGCTGAAGGGGCTATAGCAGCTAATAACAGAACCATAATTCTCTCCTTTATTAAGCACCGTATTTTGATAGTTTCAAAGCATTAGCAAGCAAATAATTAATTAAATATTTACTTTGAAACATTCCAAGTCCGCCTTTGTTGCATTCATTTTCCGTAAACCTGCTGCAATCATCAAACCCGCAGAACTCTGAATTAATAAGCACAGGTACCGGATGCCAGCTATGGCTTTTCATCGGAACAGGTGTAGAATGGTCTCCGGTAATACAAAGAACATCAGGCCTTTTATCCATTAGCAAAGGCAGAGCCCTATCTACTCCTTCAATAATTTTCACTTTTTCTTTAAAGTTTCCATCTTCACCAAAAGAATCAGTATATTTTATATGTATGAAAAAATAATTATACTTATTGTAATTATTTTTATAAACATTAAAAGCATCCTCCGGAGTATTCCCTGCATCCAGTACGTTCATGCCCACAAGTCTCGATAGACCCCTATACATTGGATAATGGGCAATGCATACCGGATTTAATCCAAATCTATCTTGTATGGAAGGAATTTTTGGTTTTGCGGAAAAACCTCTCATTAATAGTGAATTGGCCGGTTTTAAATCCCTGATTACTTTTCTGGCCTCATAATAGAATTTATTGATAATTTCTGCAGTATACGATGCTTCTTCCTTTAAGGATTTAACTTCCAAAGGCGGTTTACCTTCAGATAAGGGATCCGAGTCCGTCACTTCTTCACTCAATCCTTCACCTGAAAATATTACAACAAACCTGTGCTGAATGCCGGCTTTTATTATTACTTTCACATTGTCTATCTTTTTAATTCTTTCACTTAGCAACTCACATATTTCCATACATTTTTCAGTCGAAATTCTTCCTGCTCTTCTATCAGTTATAACACCCGTATCATCGGCAGAAGCGAAATTACATCTTGCTGCAATATCAAACTCCCCCAATTCCATATCCATTCCGGCAGCTTCCAATATGCCCCTTCCTATTTCAAACTCCATGGGATCATACCCGAAAATGCCTAAATGTCCCGGTCCGCTTCCTGGAGTAACACCGGGCAATACAGGAATATGCCTGCCTAAAACAGATTCTCTTGCGAGGTTATCTATATTAGGTGTTGCCGCATATGCCAAAGGTGTCAATCTCTCATGCTCTATATCGGGAATATCCCCAACTCCGTCCATTACTAAAAGAACAATATTTTTATTGTTTTGTTGTATCAGTTTTCCTATTAAAGTATCTTGGCTGTTCATAACGTGTCCCCTTTCGAATACTGTTATTATCATTATATCAATTAAGTTATGGGTTTTGTATATAAGCATATTACAAAATTACAAAATAGACTTTTTAAATTATCATTGAATTTTGTCATACCATGGGCTAATATTTAATTAAACAGAGGCCTAAAATATTTAATTAAGCAGATTAACACGAACCGATTTATATGGTTTTGGTAAATCAATATCAAGATTAATGTATCCAATAAAAAACTAAATAATCTAATTAGAAGGGGGTTATCTGATGAGTTTTAAAAAATATCTTACAGAAATAAAATCAACGCGGGATTACGAACAAAACGCAATAGATAAGAATTTATTGGAGAAAGTAAAAGAATATTTAGCCGAGATAAATGATACCCAGAAGAAGGAAAACGGTCTTACTTTTAAGCTTTTGGAAAATGGAAAGGAAATCTTTGAGAGCTTGGAAGGTATAGGCGGTTATAGCGGTGTTATGATAAAAAGTCCTTATTACATAGGCTTGTTCCTTGACGGTGTTTCTGTCAAATCCGAATTTTTCGGTGCATATTATATGCAATCTATCATCAAAAAACTATACGATATGGGGTTGGGCAGTTGCTGGATTAATATCAGAAATGTTGCTGATGATATAAAGAAAAGCCTAATGAATGAAGAAGGCTTACATATAAACTATTTATTGGCCCTTGGTATGCCTGACGAAAAATTAATAAAACAAAAGTCTCCCGCTATTCATGTTCAATCAGGCGAAGCTTATAAAACGAATCCTTACGGCGCTAAAGTAGTAGAATCCCTGGATGCAGAAACATGCCGTTTAGCTTTAAATGAGATAGTATATCTGTATGAATGGGAACAAGCGGCGTCATACGAGGAATTAGAGAACAGAGGGCTAGCTGATTTATTCCTCTATGTGAGAAATGCACCTTCCTATAAGAATAAACAACCTGCCAGGTTTATATTAAAAGACGGCGAGGCTTATTTGGCAATACAAAATCCCGATAACAAAGAAAACGTAACAGATGGCGGTATAATGTTATACACAATTCACGGGATGGCACAAGATTTGGGTATTCCGGCTAAATGGCAATATCTAGGTAAAGCCGATGATAATTTTGGCACACAAGAATACTGTATATTAGCAAAAGTAGAATTGTAAAAAGTATAGTTATTATATAACAAAAGAGCAGCTTTTCGAATTATTCCACAGTCAAAGATTTGTGTTATTTTTAAGAAACTTTAGCTGCTTTTTTGTTACCATATCTTCCGTTTTTATTTCCAACCCAAGACTTTAATCTAAACTATTTATTGTTTTAAACTGATTGCTAAATTATATATAATAATTATACCGAGGTCTAATCCTAAACATATTTTTTAATTATTAAAATCCGATATAGTCTTTCTTATATATGACCATCCTTGAAGTATTTGTTGACTCGTTATTGGGTAAATAATATTTATCTTCCCTTAA
>CAYXAT010000154.1:0-3465 GCA_964462065.1 uncultured Clostridiaceae bacterium
TAACTTTAGCTCTGTCTTTTTTATATATTGTCAAATCCTCGGAAAGCTTTTTGTATTCCGGTTCCTTATTTTTCTCCGATTCAAGTTTTTCTTTTGCCTTTAAAATCCCTTCATTTGCATCCTTTAATTTGCTTTTAGCCTCTTCAAGCTGTTTTTCTTTTGCTTTCATAGAATTATATTGTTGTTTGCAGTAGTCTTCCGTCTTTCTTATGGTTAAAGCTTTTCTACCTTTTTGTATAAACCTTTCTTTATCCTTATTTGCTTCAATATTGTTTTCAAAAGCTGCTTTATTTTCCTTCGCTTCTGCTTCTTCGCTGAAACGTCTGTTTATCTCCATTCCTTCAAGCAGTTCCTTGTTCAGCCCGTCCAATTCCTCGGCAAGTTTTTTTATTGTCTCTGTGTTATTCGATTCTGCTTGCCTATCCTTTTCAATAAAGTCGTCTAATGCTTCCGTAACCCCGTTTATATTAATATATTCTGCATTGAGCAAAGCTTTCAGATTTTCTTCCAAGCCCGGATCTATACTTTTAATATAAATATTTTGCTTTTGTTCCAATGAATTAAGCTCATTTTTTAGATCCTTGGATTTGTTATCCAAGCTGTCCTGTATAGCACGGAATTGATAGGTGCCGAATATTTTTCTGAAAATAGCCTCTCTATTTTTACTGTCTGCCAATAAGAATTCTCTGAATTCCCCCTGAGGTATCATGACTATTTGGCGAAACTGATTGTAATTCATGCCTAATAATGAAATGACAGCTTCGTTTACCCTTTCTATTCCCGTTATTAAGGTACCTCCTGGAGTCTTGAGCTCCGCTTCCGGCTTTTGTTCTGTATATCCTTCGCCAACTTTTACAGGTCTCATTTGTTTAGGCACTCTTTTTATATAATAATTCTCGCCCCTTAACAAAAACTCCAACTCCACATAAGTCAGCCTGTCCCCTTTATTGAAATGACTTCTGAGGCTTTCTCCGTCCCTGTCTGTACCTGATGCCATACCGTATAGGGCATAGCATATCCCATCAAATACAGTAGTCTTACCGGAGCCTGTTTTCCCTGTTATAACAAAAATACTATGATCCAAAAAAAGATCAAAGTCGATGACCTCTATGTCTCCATAAGGCCCGAAAGCGGACATGGTGAGCTTAACCGGCTTCATAGAAATCATCGCCTTTCTTCTCTATATCTTCTATTATACTGCTCATAACTTTGGTATCATAATCTTCCAAATCATCATCCGTTATGCTTTTATAAAACTCTTTAAAAAGCTGCAGTTTTGACTTGTCCCTATACCCCTGGGCAGCGGCGGTTTTTATACCGCTTGTATCCTTTATCCGTTCCTTAACCATTATCTGCAAAACATTAGGGTATACGGATTTTAACTTGCCCATAGGATCAAGAAGCTCTCCTTTATCCGTAAGCATTATCCTGTAGAAATGATCCAATTCAATGTTTTTATATGTTGCCGGATCAAGTAATTCATTTAATTTGCCTTCCAAATCCCGCATATCTCTTTTAGGTTTTAACTCTTTTTGCTCCATATTGAAATATCCGTTTTCGTCCATATTGATTATGGTTACGGATTTTTTATGCTCTACTTCGGAAAAAGAATATTTCAACAAAGAGCCTGAATAATATGCCTTGCCATTCCCCGCCTGTTGCGGTCTGTGAAGATGCCCTAATGCCGTATAATTAAAGTCTTTAAAGTTTTCTATCTCCACATAATCCGCCCCTCCTATGGATAAGGGCCTTTCGGAATCGGAAAAGGCTAATTCGGAAATTCCTCTGGCATAGCCATGGGTAATCAATATATTCCTTTCACTTTTATCGAAATTACCGTTCAGCCTTTCCATTATCGCTTTCATGGCTTGGTTATGAGTTCTTATATTTACGTCCTTATACTCGTTTCTTACAATGGCAGGATCCGTATATGGTAGCATAAAAAAGTTCACTCTACCGTAATCGTCGTTTATTGTTATTTTACTGATATCTTTTTTAAAATTTCCTTCTATAAATAAATCCTTAGACCTTAATATGCCGCTGCCGAAGCTTAATCTTTCCGGACTGTCATGGTTACCGGAAATTATTAAAACCGGTATGCCGAAATCAAGTATAATCCGCCCTAAGGTTCTGTCTAAAAGCTCCACGGCCTCAGTAGGTGCCACAGATCTATCAAATATATCTCCTGCAATTATTACTGCATGGGGTTCTTCATCTTTTACAAGTTTCACAAACTGTTTCAATATATATTCCTGTTCGCTTATCATGGAATACTCGTTGACAATTTTTCCGATATGCCAATCGGCTGTGTGAATTATTTTCATTTACCCCACCCCCTATAATATATATTTTATCATAAAGGGTGTTTAAACTGAATAAATCATCTGATATTCTTCAGTGCTTTAAGAAAATCCTCCACATCTTCGCTATATACATAACCCATAGTCCCTACTCTAAACACATCGTCTGCAATAGGTGGTAGACCGCCGTTAATTACTACACCCTGCTCCTTCAAACCTGCTACTATTTGTTTAGCCTTGCCCGGTGCATAAACAGCCGTCAAAGTTCTGGAAGCGCGATTTTCATCTTTTGGAAAAATATCATAACCCAATTCCCTTATGCCTTTAATGATTGCTTTTGTATTATCCTCATGCCTCTTATACACATTATCCAAACCTTCTTCAAAAATCATCTTTAAAGCCTCGTCCACGGCGAATACATTGTAAACTGCAGGTGTATTTGGTGTTTGATTAGCTTTTTGGAATGTTTTCATTTTATCCATATCAAAATAAAACTTGGGTATATCCGAAGTTTTTGTCCTCTCCCATGCCTTATCGTTTAATGAAAGAAATGAAAGTCCCGAGGGAACCATTAATGCTTTTTGTGAGCTTGACAGCAATACATCAATATGCCATTCATCCATCTTCATCCTCAGGCCACCGGCTCCGCTGACTGAATCCGAAATAAACAAAGCATCGGTATCTTTTAAGGCTTCTCCAAACGCCTCCAGGTCATTAAAAACACCTGTAGAGCTTTCGTTATGTATAACAAAAACTCCCTTTGTCGCTGCTGTTACATTTTCCATAACTCTCTGCACATCGGCAGCCTCACCCAATTCAAACATAACCTTTTTTACTTTTAATTTATAAGCTTCGGCCATTGCAGCGAATTGGGCGCTGAAAGTACCAAGCACCGGTACTACTACCTCATCCCCGAAGGAAAAACAGTTTTGAATTACCGCTTCCATTGCTCCCGTTCCCGATGAAGTAAAAATATAAACTTCATTTTCTGTCCCGAATACTTCCTTTAACCTTTCTGTTACCCTGCCGTGCATCTCACAGTATTCAGCTGACCTGTGGGATATTGAAGGCTTGTTCATTGCATTTAAAACCCGGTCAGGCACGGCTGTAGGACCTACCATCATCACTACTTCTTTTTTCATTCTTAAGACCCCTTTCTTTACCT
>CAYXAT010000155.1:0-3414 GCA_964462065.1 uncultured Clostridiaceae bacterium
TAATTGCAATTATAAAACCGGTAATCAGTTTTTAAGGAGGGTAATAAATGAATGGAGAGTTCCTTCTGGCGATTGAGCAAATTGCTAAGGAAAAAGGCATAAAAAAAGATACTTTGATAGAAGCAATCGAAGCTGCATTAATAACGGCATATAAAAAGAATTACGGGACTGCACAGAACGTAAAAGTATTAATAAATAACGAAACCGGCGAAGTTGAAGTATATGCACTGAAATTAGTAGCCGAAGAAATAACCGATAAACTACTGGAGATTAGTGTTTCTGATGCACAAAAACTTAACAAGAAATATTTAAGCGGTGATACGGCGGAAATCAAGGTAACTCCAAAAGATTTTGGAAGGATTGCCGCTCAAACTGCAAAACAAGTAGTGGTGCAACGCATTAGGGAAGCAGAAAGAACTATTATATACGAAGAATTTATTAACAAAGAAGATGAAATTGTAAACGGATTGGTACAAAGAAAAGAAAAGAACAACGTATTCATTGATTTGGGTAAAACTGAAGCAATGCTCAACATGGGAGAACAAGCACCCGGCGAAAACTATAATGTAGGCGATAGGTTAAAAACCTATATTATCGAAGTTAAAAAGACCACCAAAGGACCCCAGATCATACTTTCCAGGACCCACCCGGGGTTAGTTAAAAGATTATTTGAACTGGAAGTCCCGGAAATTAAAGATGGTGTTGTAGAGATAAAAAATATTGCCAGAGAAGCAGGCTCCAGAACGAAAATAGCTGTATATTCTCATGATGATAATGTTGATGCTGTAGGCGCTTGTGTCGGGCAAAGGGGTCAAAGAGTTCAACTCATTGTAGATGAGCTCCACGGAGAAAAGATTGATATAATAGAATGGAATAATGAATCAGCCATATTCATTGCCAGTGCCTTGAGTCCGGCTAAAGTAATAAATGTAAGGGTTAGCAAAGAGGAGAATACCGCTACGGCTATTGTCAGCGATTCTCAACTTTCTTTGGCTATAGGCAAAGAAGGGCAAAATGTCCGTCTGGCGGCAAAGCTTACAGGATGGAAGATTGATATAAAAAGCGAATCACAAATTCTAAGTGAATAGAGGTGATCTTATGGCTTATAAAAAAAAGATACCCATGAGAAAATGCCTTGGCTGCAATGAAATAAAGCCTAAAAAAGAATTAATCAGAATTGTAAGAAGTCCCGACGGAAATGTAAGCATCGATTATAAAGGTAAAGTTTCGGGAAGGGGCTGCTATATATGCCCGAATATTACATGTTTTAATAATGCAGTAAAAGATAAAAAAATCGACAGAGCCTTGGAAACTAAAATAAGCGATGAAATAATTTCTGTGCTTAGGGAGAATGTCACAATTGAAGAATGAAAAGGAAAAGACTTTAGCCATGATTGGTATGGCTTATAAAGCAAAAAAGGTAATTTCCGGTGACGAAATAATTAGAAAGTCAATTAAAGAAGGTAGAATTAAGCTTTTGATAATAGCTGAAGATGCATCGGAAAACACAAAAAAAAGGTTTATAAACAGTGCAATTTACTACAATATACCTTTTTATATATATTTAACAAAACAAGAACTCAGCATAAGTTTGAATTGGAAAAACAGATCCGTTATCGGAATAACGGATACAAACTTTTCTAATGTTTTGGGGAAGCTAATAGGTGATTCTTTATAATAAAAACAGGGGGTGATTCATTTGAGTAAGAAAAGAGTATATGAGCTTGCAAAAGATTTAGGATTATCGAGCAAAGAACTGATTAGCAAATCAAAGGCGTTAAACATCAATGTCAATACTCATATGAGTACTATAAATATTGAAGATGAAAAAAGAATAAAAGAGCACCTGATGAAAAAGGATGATAACACGGCTACAAAAAAACCAATTGCTGAAAGCAGCGGACAAAAAAAAGAAATAAAAGAAGAGAAAACGAAAAAATTCGTAAAAAAAGAAACACCGTCCGTTGAGGAAAGTTTTGAAAAAGAGCCGTCGAAAGGCAAAGAAAAAGCCAAGAGACCTATTACAAATAGAAAACCTGAAAGAAGAGGTAAAAAGAGAAGAGTACATGGGCAAAAACGTCAAACGGTTCAGGAGGTTAAAAAGCAACCTAAACCGGAGTTTACCAAACCCATAAAAATAGGTGAAACAATATCCGTTAAAAGTCTAAGTGAAAAGATTGGTAAACCTGTTGTTGAGATAATTAAAAAGCTATTGCTTTTGGGTGTGGTAGCCACTATAAACCAAGATCTTGAGTTTGAAACAGCATCATTAATAGCCATAGAATACGGTGCAACCTTGGAAAAGGTTGCGGAAAAAGATGATGAAGAAACACTGATAAATGACTTTGAAGATAAACCGGAAGATTTGAAACCCAGACCGCCGGTGGTGACTATTATGGGTCACGTTGACCACGGCAAAACATCTTTGTTGGATGCTATAAGACAAACCAATGTTACTTCTACGGAAGCCGGCGGTATAACGCAGCACATAGGTGCTTATACGGTTAATATAGAGGGTAAAAAGATTGCATTTTTAGACACACCCGGACATGAAGCTTTTACATCAATGAGGGCAAGAGGGGCTAAGGTTACCGATATTGCCATATTGGTTATAGCTGCCGATGACGGTGTTATGCCACAAACAGTAGAGGCTATAAACCATGCTAAAGCCGCAAATGTGACGATAATTGTTGCGATTAATAAAACTGATAAACCCGGGGCAAATATTGATAGAGTCAAGCAAGAATTGACGGAGCACGGTTTATTATCTGAAGATTGGGGCGGTGACACTATATGTGTTCCGGTATCAGCAAAAAAGAAAATAGGCATTGAAAATCTTTTAGAGATGATTTTATTAGTGGCGGAAATGCAAGAGTTGAAAGCTAATCCCAACAGAAAAGCAAAGGGTACCGTGATTGAAGCTAAATTGGATAAAAGCAGGGGACCTGTAGCCACCGTTCTTATACAAAACGGTACTTTAAACCTTGGAGATTATTTCATAGTCGGTACAACTTGCGGAAAAATAAGAACAATGTTGGATGATAAAGGTAAGTTGGTTAAAAAAGCCAACCCGTCAACTCCGGTAGAGATTACCGGATTAACTGATGTCCCTGATGCAGGTGATATCTTTATTATTGTCAGCGATGAAAAAACTGCCCGTTTGATTTCTGAAAAAAGAAAAGAAAAGCATAGATTGGAACATCTGCAAAGCAATCAAAAGATTTCCCTTGATGAATTGTTCAGTCAAATCCAGGAAGGTAAGGTTAAGGATTTGAATATAATTGTAAAAGCTGATGTGCAAGGTTCCGCAGAAGCATTGAAACAATCTTTAGAAAGACTGAGCAATGATGAAGTAAAGATAAAAACCATACACAGCGGCGTTGGAGCTATAACGGAAACTGATGTTATGTTTGC
>CAYXAT010000156.1:0-3405 GCA_964462065.1 uncultured Clostridiaceae bacterium
GACCTTTTAGAAAAAGATGAAGAAAACTATGTAAGAATAGTGGATTATAAATCCGGCAATAAATATTTCAGTTTATCCGATGTCTATCACGGATTGCAGCTTCAACTGCTTTTGTATCTGAGTGCAATTTGGGAAAAAGGGTTAAAGGGAAAAGACAAGGTGCAGCCTGCCGGAGTATTTTACTTTAAACTGGATGAGCCCATAATCAGGATTAACGGTAAAGACGAAGAAAAGGATATAGAAAAAGAGATAATGAAGAAGCTGAAAATGCGGGGTCTAATTTTGGCTGATGCGGATATAGTGAAAGAAATGGACAGAAACATAGACGGGAATTCTGTTTTAATACCTGCCCGTATAAATAAAGACGGAACACTGGGGAAGAACTCTTCCGTGGCCACCATTGATCAGTTTGAAACATTAAAAGCCTATGTTAAAGATATTTTGTCAAGTATATCTGAAGAGATGAAAAAGGGCAGTATATCGATATCTCCTTATAAAAAGGGCAAACAAACATCTTGCAGATTTTGCCCATACTCATCAATTTGCAGGTTTGAGGTAAACGTACCGGGTAACAGATATAGGTTATTAAAAGATTTGGATAACGAAAACGTGTGGGAACTGTTAGGCAAAGAAGCAAACAGTAAAGGGGGCGATACAATTGATTAGGTGGACAGAGGAACAGCTTACGGCAATAGAGGAAAAACATTGCGATTTGCTGGTGGCTGCTGCTGCCGGTGCCGGTAAAACTGCGGTGTTGGTAGAGAGAATAATCAGAAAAGTTATTCATGCTAAAAATCCCATCGATATCGATAATATGCTTGTTGTCACCTTTACAAATGCCGCTGCTTCCGAGATGCGTGAAAGGATTGCTTTAGCACTTGATAAAGCGATAGAAGATAATCCGGAATCTCAAAGGTTGCAAAGACAATTGCTTCTTCTACCAAAGGCGGGGATAACGACAATACATTCCTTTTGCATGGATGTTTTGAAAAATAATTATCACAGACTGGATTTAGCACCGGATTTCAGGATTGCCGACGAGACGGAGAGCCTTCTTATGAAAATTGAATGCATAGACGAATTATTTGATACGCAATATGAGGAAGGTTCGAAAGAATTTTACAGACTTCTTGATTCGTATAGTGGCAATAAAGATGATAACAAACTAAAAGATATGGTTTTGGAAATCTACAATTTTATTCGCAGCACACCTTGGCCGGATAAATGGCTTGGCCGGATGATTAAAGCTTATGATACGACTGAAGATTTCGACTTTGTTGAAACCCAATGGGCTAAGGTCATTTTGGATTTTGTGAATATAGAATTATTAGGTTGCCTAAACTCTCTTCATAAGGCTTATGAGATTGCATCCCATGGATTTGGTTTAGAAAGGTGCGCCAACCAACTGACCGGAGATATAATAAACGTTGAATCCCTTATATATCGAAGAGGCATGGACTGGGATGATATGTATAAAACATTTGGCAGCTTTAGGTTCGATACTCAGCGCCAACCTTCAAAAGATGGCGATAAAAAGGCCTATGAAGTATTAAAAGCATTGAGAAAAGATGCAAAAGATAAAATCTATAAAATGAAGAGGGAGTTTTTTAGCAATGATACAACTGCGGTTAAAAATGACCTTATGATTTTGCATCCCCTGATTAAATATTTATGCCGATTGGTATCGGAATTTGATAAACTATATTCCGACGCAAAGAAAGAAAAAGGCTTAATTGATTTTAATGACCTGGAACATTTCAGCCTGAAAATATTAACTGAAGAAGAAAGTTCGGGGCTAATTATTCCTTCACCGGTAGCCCTCAGCCTAAGAGATAAGTATGTGGAGATAATGATTGATGAATACCAAGACAGCAATATGGTGCAGGAAGTTATTTTGAATATAGTCTCAAAAAGAGAAATATATTCTCCCAATATGTTTATGGTGGGGGATGTTAAGCAGAGTATTTACCGCTTCAGGCAAGCAAAACCTGAACTTTTCTTAGATAAATACGATAGATATTCATTAAGCAGCGGTGAGAAAGACAGAAAAGTGCTGCTGTATAAAAATTTTAGGAGCAGAGAAGAGATAATTAACGGTGTCAATTGTCTTTTCAGACAGCTTATGACTAAATACTTAGGAGAGATTAATTACAATGAAAATGAATATTTGAACTATGGTGCATCTTATCCCGCAGATGCAGAAGAAAACGATTATGGTTTAGAGTTGCATATTTTAGATCTATTTAAAGATGAAAATAAAGCTGCGACAGATATGGATAATGAGGAAATCACAGAGGATGACGATATCCCGGCAAGTGAGGAAGAGGAAGAAGATGAGTTGGAGGATATTCAGGCCGAAGCAAGAATAGTAGGTCGCAGGATATTAGAGATAATGGGTAAAGAGCAAAATAAGCCTCTGCGAATCTTCGATAAGGATTTAAAAGGCTATAGAAATACAGACTTTAAGGATATTGTAATACTTCTAAGAACTGTAAGGAATTGGGCCGATACGTTTGGGGAAGAATTGGAGGCAATGGGAATACCCGTATTTGCTGATACGGGCACAGGATATTTCAAAAGGATAGAAGTACAAATTGCTCTGTCATTGCTTCAGATAATTGATAATCCACTACAGGATATACCATTATTGGCTGTTTTGAAGTCACCCATAGGGGGATTTAATTCTCAGGAACTCTTGGAAATCAGACAGCTTGATAAAAAGGTTTCCTTTTATGAAGCTGTTGTCTTGGCGGGAAATATTGACGATGAAATCGGAAAAAAAGCCTCTGTATTTTTATCAAGGCTTGAGACCTGGAGGGAAAAAGCTATCCATATGCAAACCGACGAATTGATTTGGTATCTATACGGCGATACAGGTTATATGAGCTACGTAGGGGCACTGCCCGAGGGGCATCAAAGGCAGGCAAATCTGCAAATACTTTTTGAAAGGGCTAAAAAATACGAGGACACAAGCTTCAAAGGACTGTTTAATTTTATTAATTTTATAGAAAAAGTTAAGGCCGGAAGCGGGGATATGGGAAATGCCAAAATTTTGGGTGAAGGAGATAATGTGGTAAGAATAATGAGCATCCATAAAAGCAAGGGTTTGGAATTTCCCGTAGTTTTTCTTGGGGGAGTTGGGAAGGCATTTAATATGCAGGATACTAGGAAGGCAATGCTTCTTCATCACGAAATGGGCTTTGGCGCGGATTTGGTGGATGTGGATAGGAGGATAACCTATGCATCCTTGCCTAAAATAGCACTTAAGCACAAAATTAAAATGGAAACCCTCTCCGAAGAGATGAGGATTCTATACGTTGGAATGACAAGGGCAAAGGAAAAGCTCATAATAACCGGATTCGATAAGAACCTCACTAAAACAGTTTCCGGCTGGTGTGAAGCTTT
>CAYXAT010000157.1:0-3401 GCA_964462065.1 uncultured Clostridiaceae bacterium
AGTGATAGTATGGTTATCGGGACCGGCAAGGTTTATCTCTATGCCGATTGGGTACACTCTTTAAAAGAAAAAAGAGCGATAGTAAAAAGCATTACTGATAAAGTAAAAAATAGATTTAATATTTCGATTGCGGAAGTGGATAACCTTGATATGCATAAATCAATTGTTCTCGGTTTGGCATGTGTAAGCAACAGTGCAAAGCATTCCGATAATTGCATACAAAAAGTCATAGAGTATATAGAACAAAATACTGAAGCTGTAGTTGAAAAAATAGAGACTGAATTACTTTAGATATATAACAGATAATTTGATACTTCGGTACAAATGTTTTTATAGACGCTGATAAAAAAGAAGTAGTATTTACAGAGTCAGGAAATAAATAATAAAGATCAAATAATTTAAGCTGTTGCGAAAACTGCAACAGCTTAAAGGAAAAATCATTTTTGATTCTTAAGCTTATCAATACCGATTTCAATTCTTTTAACAGTTTCATCTTTTCCCAGTATCTCGGCAATTTCGTAAGCGCCCCCGGGAGTGAATGATTTGCCTGATATTGCAGTTCTTATAGGCCAAAGCATAATGGAGTTTTTTACTTCCATTTCCTCAATAAGATTGCTTATGCCACCTTTGATTGATTCAATGTCCCAAGTATCCAAAGACTTAAGGATCGGCAAGGCCTTTTCCAAACTATTTAATGATATCTCGGAATTTGTTTTCATTTTTTTATGAGTATATAATTCAATAGAATAATCCGGCAATTCATCAAGGAAATCAATCTGTGAAGGGATATCGGCTAAAACTTCCGTGCGAGTATGGAGCAATTCGCTGACTTCTAATAAATTATACTTTTTCTTTAAGGCTTTTTCATAATAAGGTTTAGCCATTTCATGAAATTCTTCTAAGGGAAGCCTTCTTATATATTCACCATTCATCCATTTCAACTTTTCAATATCAAAAATCGCAGGAGCCTTGTTGATTTTTCTGAAATCAAAAACATCAATAAGCTCTTTGAGCGAAAAGATTTCTTCATCCGTACCCGGATTCCAACCTAAAAGTGCAATATAATTTAGCACAGCTTCCTTTAAAAATCCTTTTTCCAATAAATCTTCAAAGGAGGCATCGCCCTTTCTCTTACTTAATTTGTTATGAGCATCCCTCATGATTGGGGGGCAGTGAACATATATAGGTATATCCCAACCAAAAGCCTCATACAATCTGTTATATTTTGGTGATGAGGATAAATATTCGCTTCCTCTCACTACATGGGTAATCCCCATCAAATGGTCATCTACCACATTAGCAAAATTGTATGTGGGCATACCGTCGGATTTTAGCAGTACCATATCATCCAATTCAGAATTATCTACGGTGATGCTTCCATATATTTCATCGTTAAAGGTGGTGGTTCCAGTCTTAGGATTGTTCTGTCTGATTACATAGGGTACTCCGGCGTTTATTCTATCCCGGGCTTCTTCATTTGTAAGGCCGAAGCACAGTTTATCATATTTATACGGTGTCTTCAGCGCCTCGGATTGTTTCCTTAAAGTTTCCAAACGTTCACCGGAGCAGAAACAATAATAAGCTTGGCCTTTATCCACCAGCATTTCCGCATATTCTAAATAGATGCTTTTTCTTTCGCTTTGTACATAGGGACCTGTCGGTCCGCCAACATCCGGCCCCTCATCATGGTGTAAACCGGCTGTTTCCAAAGCTTTATATATAATATCCACTGCACCTTCCACATATCTTTCTTGATCCGTATCTTCGATTCTTAGAATAAAATCCCCATTCTCGTGCTTTGCAATAAGATAGGCATACAAGGCGGTTCTGAGATTACCCACATGCATGTAGCCTGTAGGGCTGGGTGCAAATCTTGTTCTTACTTTATTTGAGGTCATACGTCAGCCTCCTTTTTATTTTAGTTGTTCCAGTATTGCCAACAAATACTCATATGTACGTTTTGTAGATGAAATGGATACATGTTCATTAGTAGTATGGGCATCAAAAGCATCGGCTCCCATGGATATCATATCAAGTTCCGGGAACTTTTCGCCGAATAAGCCGCATTCTACTCCGGCATGAAAAGCTACTATTTCAGGCACCTTGCCATACTTTTCTTTATATACATTAATGCATATTTCCCTTATCTTAGAATCAGAATCATATTCCCAGGAAGGGTATTCTCCATTAGCCTCAAAGGTAACCCCGGCTAATTTGGCAATAGCTTTTATCTGTTCTTTTATACGGTCCTTTCTGGTTCCCACAGAGGATCTGATGGAAAATTCAAAATTAAAACCTTCTTTAGTGGTAGTTAAAACACCTATATTTGAAGAACTTTCAACTAATCCGTCGATGGATGTACTCATTGCCTGAACACCGTTTGGCACTGCTACCAATAAATCTAATAATTTTTCCGTTGATTGGCTTATTTTATTAAAAGCTTTTACGGATTTTTCAAATCTTACCGTAACATTAGGGTCTGACACTTTGTATTCGTTCTTTAAAATTCTATTCCATTCTTCTACCTTTTTCTCTATTATATGCAAATCATCTTCAGATATAAATATAAAAGCTTCGGATTCCGACGGTATAACATTAGCTTTAGAGCCGCCAGTAAGATGAGCCAAACCGAAAGGTGCATCTTTATATATATTTTGGAGTACCCTACCCAATATCTTATTGGAGTTGCCTCTTTCTTTATCTATGTCGATTCCGGAGTGGCCGCCTAAAAGACCATTTATGCTGATTGTATAACCTACCGAGTCTAAGGGGGCATTTATCCATCTTCCCTCAACATCAATAGCGGTTCGAAGTCCCCCCGCACAGCTGACAAGCAGTTTTCCTTCCTCCTCGGAATCCAAGTTTATCATAATTTTGCCGGATATATTATCCGGGTTTATGTTTTTGGCACCGGTCATTCCGGATTCTTCATCAACGGTAACTATGACTTCCAACGCAGGATGTTTCGCACTTTTATCGGTCAGTACAGCCATGGCAATAGCAACGGCTATACCGTTGTCAGCACCTAATGATGTACCGTCTGCGTAAACCATATCATCAATATATTTAAGTACAATAGGGTCTTTTGTGAAATCATGTGCCTTTTCTTTAGTTTTTACACAAACCATATCCATATGCCCCTGCAGTATAACTCCCGGTGCATTTTCAAATCCGGGTGTCGCAGGCTTTTTGATTATAACATTGTATACATCGTCTTGTATAACTTCAAGGTTATGCTTTTTTGCAAAATCAACCAAGAAATCACTTATCCCCTTTTCATTGCCCGAGCATCTTGGGACTTTGGAGATTTCCTCAAAATATGTAAATATACTATCCACTAATACCATTCCTTTCACTAAATTCATTATACATATTAATGTATTAATTATATAAATTTTATT
>CAYXAT010000158.1:0-3401 GCA_964462065.1 uncultured Clostridiaceae bacterium
ACTTCTTCGTTGGCTAATGTCCAAGGAGTCTTTATACCGACAAAATAATTATGCTTCACTCTGCCCATCACATTACCCATAAGCATAAACAGCAGAGATATTCCAAACATCACAAGTCTTGTAGTATTGACGATATAACCCAAGGATGCGGAAATAATCATTATATGCATGGCTAAGAAAAATATATGGAACAAATACCTAAAGTATATATAGGTACTTTCGAACACTTTGTAGTTCTCTTTCTTAGGATCAAGTGCAGGTAAAAAAATGAACATTATATACATTATTAAGTTTGTTATAGGCATAATAAGACTTCCGGATAGTCTACCCGAATAACCATCAATCTCACCTTTGAAATTCCAATGTGTCGGCACCTTTTCAGGCATCATGGGATAAAAATACATACTTATTAAAAAAGCTGCAATGATTATGAGAATAAGCGGTATCTCTCTTTTAAAATTAATTCCTTTCATCCGGATTCCCTCCCTTGATATCAGCAATATTAAAAAACCAGTTAAGTACCTCTTGAAAAACAGTAGTATTAAGTGAATATATGATATTTTGCCCATCTCTTTCGTCCATTACCAAGCGAGCGTTTTTTAAAATGCTTAGATGGTGAGATATACTGGGCTTTGATATATCAAAATGCCCTGCTATTTCTCCCGCTGTCATATCCTTGTTCTTCAGCATCTGTATTATTTGGCGCCTCGTGGGATCAGATAATGCTTTAAAAGGGGTATTAAGGGGCGACATAAGACCACCTCCATAATGAATTATTATATTTACTTACATGCTTAGATAATTATCTAACTATTTATTATTAGTATACTTATATGCTGAAATAATTTCAATATGTAATATTATGCTTTTCAACCATTGCTGAATTATATAGTCAACCACAAGTAAAATTTCCTGCCTGTATTTACTTGATTTTAATATCGGACAGAACTGAAAATAGCCCTGCAGAGAATAAGACTACAGAGCTTACATTTAAACAAAAAATATCTATATTACATTGCAATTGCGCCTACAGGGCAATCGTCAATGGTTTTCTCCAGTCTTTTCTTATCGTATTTAAGAAACATGTATCAAAACGGAATCTTGTTGTATATTTACGGTGCTATATTACAATTTTTATTGGAAGTAAATTAAGTAATAAAAGAATTAAACACTCTTAGCCTTTTAAAAGTCATTGATGAAGACCATCTCATAAACTTAATAAATGAGAAAAAGATTGTAAAACGATCATTTATTAGTGGGACAACTGTATATGAATGCGGTTCAAAATGTTCGGGAATGGATATAGTTTTTTCCGGAGGGCTGATAGCATATTCTTTAGCCTCCAACGGCTCGGAAACTGTTGTATTTGAATTTAAAAAGAACAGTGTTATAGGGGCAAATTTATTATTTGGAAATGAGAACAAATACCCCATGAATATCTATTGTACTGCAGATTGCACTCTCTTTTATGTATCTAAGGATGCCGTTATGGGATTACTGAAAGATTATAATTTTGTTATGCCGTTTATAAGGTCACTATCACTTAACACTCAGGGCATAAATGAAAGAATAGCTATGTACACACAAAAAAATCTGAGAGAAAATATATTGGGTTATTTAAGGAGTTTATCGACAGAACAAAATTCACATACCATAACTCTTCCCATTTCAAAGAAACAATTGGCTGACTATTTTGGCGTACAAAGGCCTTCACTTTTCCGTGAATTGAAAAAAATGAAGGAAGAGGGCCTAATAAATATTGATAATAAAACCATCACTCTTTATTTTATAGGAGAGTGATATCCATAGATAAACCTCTCCTATAATTTAGTATTCAGTTTTGCTTTACCTGCAATGATTAACCAAACTTTTTCCCTTGACTATCCTCATCACTTTTATATTTTAAAATATCTCCGGGCTCACATGCTAAAGCCTTGCAAATCCCCTCCAAAGTTGACGAACAAACAGCTTCTGCTTTGCCGTTTTTCAATATAGAAAGATTAGACATAGTTATTCCAACTCTCTCCGCTAGTTCTGCATTGTAATCCTCTGCACTAATACTCCTTGCTTCAAGGCTTCATAAGAATGATTTAAAATTCAGATAATGTGCTGATAGCATATAAGGGAATATTTAGTAACCACTTTTCCTTTTTATAATCCGCCATGGAGATTCGTATGGATAATTCCGGTCTATACTTTTCATAAAAGGTTTTTAAACTTTTTGCCTTTAGATTTACTTCTGCTTTAACCTCCATGGGAATAACCCCCATGCCATCATCTAAAATAAAATCTATTTCTGCACTGCCTCTATCATTAGTCCAATAGTATATTCCCAAGTCTCTAATAGTTTTTAGCTGCTGCAGAACATATTGTTCTGTCAACGCACCTTTGAATTCTTTAAATAAATTATTTCCATAAAGAAGACTTCTTTGATCTAAATGAACCATACAACAAAGTAAGCCTATATCTAAGAGAAATAGCTTGAAGGCTTTGAAATCCTCATAAGCCTTTAGAGGAATGCTTGGCGAATTTACACGATTTATCTTATGAATAAGACCGCAATCTTCTAACCAAAGCATTGCCAGTTCATATTCCCTGGCTCTTGCTCCTTCTTTTATAAGACCGTAAATAAATTTTTTATTTTCCTTGGCAAGTTGAGTTGGAATGCTATTCCATAACATTCTTATTCTAGGTACAACTTCATTTGGTGCATGTTTGGAGAAATCCTGCTCATAAGCCTCAAGGATATGCTTTTGTATTTCCCTAACCTCATTGAAATCCTTATTTTCGCTAAAATGAAGCACCGCTTCCGGCATTCCACCCACATAATAATAGTATTTAAGCATCTCTATATACTTTTCCTTGAATGCTATAGTCATCTTAAAATCGCGTTGCTTTAAAATTTCAGCATAGCTTTCATAACCAAGTGCCATCAGAAATTCCGGAAAATTCATGGGATATAGGTCTAAAAACTCCACCTTACCAACGGGAAAGGAAGTACCCCGGTGCAAAGCAACGCCCAATAGAGAACCGGCTGCTATAATCCTATATTCCGGTGCGTTTTCATTAAAATATTTAAGGGAAGTAAGGGCCTTGGGAACTTCCTGGATTTCATCAAATATCAGCAAGGTATTCATAGGGTTAATCTTATGCCCTGCATATAATTCTATACCTGTTATTATCCTCTTAATATTAAGGTCAGTAGAAAACAATTCTTTCATAACATTATTATTATCAAAACTGATATATACAGTTTTATCAAAAGCCTTTTCTCCAAATTCCTTCATAAGCCAAGTCTTTCCTACCTGCCGCGCTCCCCGAATTAAAAGAGGCTTGCTATCCTTTTTATTCTTCCATTTAAAAAGCTCTTCAATTGCAATTCTATACATAATTATCACTCC
>CAYXAT010000159.1:0-339 GCA_964462065.1 uncultured Clostridiaceae bacterium
ATTATATCATAAACAACCTAAACTTATTTCTGGTTGAAATTATTATGCATACCCTTCAAAACTGATAAAGAAAAATCAAATCCTCATCTAGGAAACTATTGCATTTAGTCTAACAAATATATCGGTAACAAATATATTATCAAACTTTTGATGATTAGTGTTGGATAGTTTTAATTATTGGTATATAATTAAGATAAGTTCAGTTTAAACAAATCGAAGGAAGCTATTATCATTCAATGATGCATATGTTATCAAAGCTAAAATAAATTTAAGCATTCAATGCAAAAAACAATTAAACAAATTTATTTGTTATTATTAGGAGTTATGGTACAGTAACTT
>CAYXAT010000159.1:349-3390 GCA_964462065.1 uncultured Clostridiaceae bacterium
TTAAAAGCCTAGAGCTTTGATTGGTTTATGCAGGTCGTATGGATTGAATGGGGGGGGGTTAATGTTAACATCAATAGATCTTTTTGCGGGTATCGGCGGAATAAGAATGGGTTTTGAAAATGCATTTAAAAACGAGATAGAAACAGTTTTCATTAGTGAGTGGGATGAGAAGGCCAAAGAAACATATAAAGAAAACTTTAAAGATGATATTGAAATTCATGGTGACATAACAAAAATTGATGAAGCAAGCATCCCGCATCATGATATTTTGCTTGCAGGTTTTCCCTGCCAAGCATTTTCCCTGGCAGGATTTAAAAAGGGTTTTGAAGATGCTAGAGGGACTTTGTTCTTTGATGTTTCCAGAATAATAAAGTATCACAAACCCGGGATAGTATTTTGTGAAAATGTAAAAAATCTTGTAAATCATGATAGCGGAAAAACATTCAGTATAATAAAAAAAATACTTAATGAACTGGGCTATACGGTATTTAGCAAGATTTTAAATAGCAAGGACTTCGGTGTGCCACAGAATAGAGAAAGAATATATATAGTTGCATTTAGGAATGATATTGCACCTATTGTATTTGAATTTCCTAATCAATCGAATAAAAAATGCAAGATTAAAGATATTATTGAAGAAAAAGAAGTACCATCAAAATATTATTTATCCGATGTCTATCTAAAATCTTTAAAAGAACACAAAGCACGCCATGCAGAGAAAGGTAATGGTTTCGGATACGAAATAAGGGATGAAGATGATATAGCAGGGGCAATAGTGTGCGGTGGCATGGGAAGGGAAAGGAACCTAATTATTGATAAACGACTAACTGATTTTACACCGACTACCGGAATTAAAGGGGAAATTAACAAAGAATATGTTAGAAAAATGACGCCGAGGGAGTGGGCCAGATTACAAGGCTATCCTGATACTTTCAAATTACCTGTAGCAGACACACATTTATATAAGCAGTTAGGAAACTCAGTAACGGTGCCTGTTATTGAGGCAATTGCACGAAGAATTAATGAATATTTGGAAGAAGATTATAAAGAAGAACAAATAAGCTTTAATTATAGATTATGCAGATAGGGGAGATTTTTCTTGTTAACAGGCAATAGGGGTGAGTGGTCTGAAATATATGTTTTAATGCGCCTCCTTGCTGAGGGGAAGTTATATGCAGCTGATGAAAACTTGAATAAATTGAAGAGCATATATTTCCCCATAATCAAGATTATTAGAGAAGAAATTAAGGACCAAATAAAAGAATACGAAATTGGTAAGTATATAAAAATCTTCATTAACGGGCAAAAAGCAACTGAAATTCCTTCGGATAGATTTAACAACGAAGCGGACAGTTTACTTAATAGTATTAAGAATGCTAAAGGCAAGAGGGCTTTTACTGTAGAAAAGACGGAAAAGTTTATGAATGAGATACAATGCTTTAAGTTATCAGCACCTCCATCCGACAAATCTGATATTACCATGAAAATTCTAGATATAAATACAGGTTACAGTCCTATAGTAGGATTTAGCATTAAATCAGGTTTGGGTTCGTCTTCTACTCTTTTGAATGCAGGTAGAACAACAAATTTTATTTATAGAATTATTCATAAGTCCGAAGGTAAGCTACAGGAGGCCAACGATATATATACAGTTACAAATAATAAGAATCATATAAATGTGAAAGGAAGGATTGCAAAAATTTGCGAAGGAAAAGGTAAAATCCATTACTTTGATATGGAGAATAAAGTATTTAAAGATAATTTAGTTTTAATTGATAGCAATATGGACATTATAATCAGTCATACTTTGCTTTATTATTATAAAGATAACATTATAAACTGTAAGGATATGATAAAAAGATTAGAAGAAGAAAACCCTATGAATTATGGAAATATAAACGCTTATAGGTTTAAATACAAGAAATTTTTAACTTCAGTTGCCCTGGGCATGAAGCCTGCAACTAAGTGGGATGGTATAGACGAGGCTAGCGGAGGATATATTATAGTTACTCGAGATGGGGATGTTTTGGCTTATCATATTTATAACCGTAATTATTTTGAAGAGTATTTGCTTAATAATACTAAGTATGATACAGCATCCACATCCAGACATAAATTTGGAAACTTGTATGAAGAAGATGGCAAAACATTTATAAAGTTGAATTTACAAATAAGATTTATATAAGAGGTTATTTATATGAATAAAAGCAGAAGGAAACCAATGTCAAGAAGTGAGAATATGTCACAAATTAAAAGTAAAGACACTAAACCTGAACTATATATACGAAAACTCTTATGGAATGAAGGATTTAGATATAGAATAAACTATAAGAAACTTCCGGGAAAACCGGATATTTTTTTATCAAAGTATAAAACGGCAATTTTTATAAACGGTTGTTTTTGGCATATGCATGAGAACTGTAAGCTATCTACTTTTCCAAAAACAAATTATGAATTTTGGAAAAGTAAGCTTATTGAGAATGTAGAACGTGATAAAAGAAACTATCGTATGCTGAATAGCATGGGAATTAAAGTAATAGTAATATGGGGCTGTGAGATTAAAGCAATGAGAAAAGATAAGAAGTTAGAAGAAATAAAAATTGACGAGTTAATAGAAAGAATCAAAGATAATATGGACAGTGGAAAATGAGTATGGAATTTTTGTTTGATTTGAAAGGATAGGGTGAATATTTTGTCTATATTAAAAGACAAAAAAGAGAAAATTGCCATTTTGCTCATTGAGGTTTTATATAAAGCATATAAAATAAATGCCGACCTTGATATATTAAAGCATGATAGTCCTTTTAACAATGCCCTTTTAAAAAATCTTAATGGCAAATATAATAATATGGGTAATTTATTATTATATCTTGGCATAATCAGGATGTTAGATAATGTTGAAGAAATACAAAAATTCTTCGAAAAAACTGCTCATGTTTTATCTGACGGTGAGAAACGGGAATATACTTCAAAAAAGTTAGGAAACCTTAATTTAAGCGGTATTCAGAAAAACAATATTAATGAAATCATAACGAATCTGA
>CAYXAT010000160.1:0-3381 GCA_964462065.1 uncultured Clostridiaceae bacterium
ATAATAAGCCTTTTTTTTGTTAACAAAATGATTTTATGCTTAATAATAATCCCTCCTAACTACTTCATACTTCTTATATAAAGTTATTATAGGAGGGTTAAATATATGCAATTAATTAACAATTTTTATATAATCGAATTAGTCCACTTGCCGCATCTATCACCCCATACGGCAACTACTTTACCGTCCATAATTATTTTTATCACTTCGCATGCATTGTCACAACCATTACAATTAAAGCTTGTTGGTATAAACTCCAGATCCGCACATTCAAAACCCCTAAATTTTGTAGTTTTCCCGGATCTATCTATTAATTCCTTGGCTAAAACCGCTGCGCCTATTGCACCCATCACACCATAGTTTTCAGGTACAATAATTTTATGTTTCAATTCTTTTTCAAATGCAGCGACAATTCCTTTATTAGCGGCTACTCCGCCTTGAAAAACATATGGAGGTTCCAGCTTTTTGCCCCTGCCTAAATTATTTATATAATTTCTTACCAAGGCTTCACATAAACCGTTTATTATTTCGGATTTTGAAAATCCGAATTGTTGCTTTGCTATCATATCCGATTCAGCAAACACCGTACAGCGGCCGGCAATTCTAACATTTCTTTCTGCCTTAAGCGCCATATCACCGAACTTTTCTATAGGTATCCCCAATCTTTCGGATTGATGTTCTAAAAATGAACCCGTGCCGGCAGCACAAACAGTATTCATGGCAAAGTCAGTAACCATACCATCCTTCAAAACTATAATTTTCGAATCCTGACCTCCAATTTCAAAAATAGTTCTGGTTCCGGGCACATAAGTAATGGTTGCGGTGGCATGAGCAGTTATCTCATTTTTTATAACATCCGCTCCAACCATGATACCCGTCAACTGCCTGCCGCTTCCTGTGGTACCTACTCCCAAAACATTAATTTCCCCGTTAAATTCTTTATATAAACCCCTTAAGCCTATTCTTGATGCCTCAATCGGTTGTCCGTTCGTTCTTAAATATTGTGTTGATAGTATATTATTATCTTTATCTATTGCGACTAAATTAGTACTCACAGAACCAACATCAATACCTAAAAATACTTCTATCATATGTATCCTCCGTTATGCGATTCTAATTCTCTTTTTTGTTTTTACAAGGTCCAAAAAAGCTTCTATTCTGGTTTGCACATTAGCAAGCCCGGTTTGCTCATCAATTGGCAAAGTTATTACAGGTATATTATAATCTTTTGTAATGGCAGGAATGATACTCTGGCTTACCAACTCCGGCAAGCATGCAAAAGGCATAAGATGAACCACACCGTCAAATCCTCTTTCCGCATAATCAACAATATGTCCAACAGTCTGCTTTGCGTGTCCGCCTATTATTTCTTTTATATATTTTTCACCTTTTTTAAGTATGGCCAATTCATGCGGTTTTGTAAGCCAGTTCGGAATTAGATTATAATCAATCCACTCGGAAATATACTGCGATCTTTCAACTTCTGCGCCCATACTGCCCAAAACTTCTTCGATTTTTAGATTTATTGACTTTTCCATAACTACATATATTTCGCCTACAATACCGATTCTTATTCTATTTGAATCCGGGATTTCTATAGTTTCGATTGCATCTATTATTGTCTGGCTTTCCTTTTCGGCTTTTTTTATGTCTTTTGTATTTTCCACTTTATCATAAATGTTTTGAATCTTTTCCCAGGCTTTATTACTGTCTCCCTTATAAATCTCGTAAGGCCTTATTTTTTGAATTCTCTTTTCTTGCTTATCTATAGATTTAGCCATAAAATAAACCGTTTTAATTGCGGCTAACAAAAATCCCAACGGTTTCTTGTTTTTTATTTTCCTTATGTTTTTAATTGTTCCCATGATATCTCTTTTATAAGCATCAAATACAATCAAATCAATATCATAACCCATGCTTTTGAGTATCTTGCTATGAGTTTCTCCATAAAAACCTGCCCTACAGGGACCGTGCCCGCCAGACGTAACGATTGTTGTTGCTCCTAAATCTATAGCCTCAATGTAGCTGCCGAGAATAACCTTTAAAGGATAACAGGCAAATTCCGGGCTATTTTTTACTCCCAAATCAATAGTTCTTTGAGAGGGGATTGGCGGTTCTATCACGTCGTGGCCTAAAAGCTCCAATAGTTTTTTATAAATAACAGTGGTACCCATGTAGGGAAATGTCACTTTCATATTATGCCTCCTTTATAGAACCAATCTTTTTTCTATAAATCATATCAACAAAAGCTTCAACTCTCGTTTGCAAATGATTCTCCCCGGTATGCTCATCTACTCTGATTGTCATAAAAGGTTTTTTGTAATCCATCGATTCCAGCTCCATAATCTTACCTATTAGAGAATCAGGTCCGCAACCAAAAGCAGTAATGTGTATAATACCGTCAATAGCAGGATCCTCATAAAACTTATAACCGGCCGCCAACAGCTTATTAGAAAAGGTCCAAAATAAAGACTTTCTCATGCCTTTTAAACGGCTATCCAAAACCTTTTCATCAAACATTTCAAAGGTCTTAACTTTGATGCCTTTTTCTTTCAATCTGCTTATTATATCCATGCTAATAAATCCATCATATAAATTGTATACATAACCCATTAAACCAATGCTTAAAAATGAATCGTTTGGTATCATATCCAAGCTTTTTCCGCAATATAAAAAATCAATCGCTTCCTTTGCATTATGACCTTTTACAGTGAGATTTCTGTAATTTTCCCATGATTTCTTTGCCTTTTTCAATGCCGATGCGGCTTTGAATGGAGAAATGCCTAAGGCATCACAAACAGGTTTAAAATTTTTTCTATCGGAAATATCGTCATTAAAAGATGTTATATTAGGAGATAAAAGCCTATCTGCTGCTTCCGGTATTCCGTATCTTACCATATCAGGCAGTCCCATAAATTTGGGGCAAAAAAATTCTCCTCTTCTGATATTCATCATTCTTGGAATAAATATATAGTCAACATCTTGCTTCAGTAGGTTTATAACATGCCCGTTAAATATTTTGATTGGTACACATATATCAGAAACAGAAACTTTTATACCCTTATCAACCAATTCTTTAGTCGTATTTTGTGATATTACTGTTTCAAAACCTAATTCTTCGAAAAAGGTCTTCCAAAGCGGATAATAATAATAGAACAATAAAGCTTTTGGTATTCCTATTTTCAACGGCGAGACTCCTTTCAAGACTTATATATCAATTTTAAGCTTTGCTATTTTAAACTACAAATACAATCTATTTACTAAAATAATATGTTTAAAACTATAATAGAAAACTATTTCGTCTTTACTTTGTTTACTATCACTTAGATTGATTTTTCTTCAGTTATCGATGTTTAAACTTATGCACTCATCAAATATATA
>CAYXAT010000161.1:0-3349 GCA_964462065.1 uncultured Clostridiaceae bacterium
TTCTATAAAGATGCATATAAAAACAAAAATTATGAAAAGCAGAAAATGCCCGTCTGCGTGGGGTGGAAAAATTATTAACAATAGTTAAACAATGGTTGAATTGTTGGTCGGTTGCATAATAGAACAGGGAAACAGTGGTGGAATTGATTCCAGACCAATGAAAAAGTAACCTTTCATATCATTCCGGGCGTTAGCAAAGAATCTTAATACGTTGATAGAACAAGATTCATCACTTCGCCCGGAAAGACATTTTTCTAAAAACATGTATTTATCAGCGACTTTGGACAGTCCCTGTGAGTTACTATATCTCTCTATATCCATTTTTTTCGGCATGCCCAAGAAGATAAAGGAAGGCAAAGGCCGGAATGCGTAAAAGATTTTTACCTTTATGGGATAAATGTTCGCTAAAATCATTGGACCGTTTTGTGATAATAATAGCAGAGCCTGCCTTTTCGCTGTATTTTACTATAGCATCATCATCGGAGACTGTTGCATGTTCTCTGTATTTCACTTCAATTAGGATATGGGGAATATCAGGATAGTCAACTACTATATCAATCTCCTTATCTTTTTTACCGCCGCGAAAGTATCCAATACGCGTGGCTTTTTGATAATAAAAAGCAGCAACATGTTTATAAACTGCAGTTTCTACCACTTTTCCCATTTCAGTGGGATTTGTAAGGATTTCACTGTCCATAAGCACCGCATTACGAATAGCGGCATCTGCAATATAAATTTTTGGTTTAGCTTTTAATATTTTTTTACCACTTAAATCTATAGGATAGCTTAAATATATTAGATTAGCGCTCTCTAAGTAATTTATATAGTTTAGGGTTGTCTGGCGGCTTACACCGTCTAGTTCCTTTGTCATGGCATCAACGGCAACTATTTCCGAGGACACATTACAAAGATAGAGAAAAATACGTTCGAGTTCAGTAGCATTGCGTATATTATATAAAGAAGGTAAATCCCTTTTTAGAACCTTATCCACAACGTCTTCACGCATAACCTGTTCTGCTAAAATATCGTTCTTAGCCAACGCTAGTTCCGGAAATCCTCCTATTTGCAGATATCTGGAAAAATGGTTCTGAAAAATACTTAATTTACTCATAATCTGCCCGCGTTCTTGTTGTGTAAGTTTAAGCAACTGTGAAGGTTTAAGGCCAGAATCAAGTTGAATATCAGGTAATCCAATCAAGGCGCAATATTCATAAAAAGAAAGAGTTGGCACTTGGATTATTGTCCATCGTCCGGCTCCGCTTTCGGTGCTGCCGCGTATGAGTGCCGGGCTGGCTGAACCTGTGGCTATAACTTTTGTTTCCCTTTGCATATCATATATTGTTTTAAGCCAGGCTGCCCAATCGGTGGCATATTGGACTTCATCAAAGAAGTAATATACATTTTCATCGGCATTAATGTTTTCATGATAACATTCCAAAACTTCATTAAGACCGGACAGTTTTAAGATAGGGTGATCCAGGGATACAAAAACAATGCGCTGAGGCGAGATACCACGATTAAGTAAAGTATTAATCATTTGATATTGGATAGTAGTTTTACCCACCCGTCTTGTTCCGGTTAAAACAACCATTCTTCGAATATCTTTAGATTCTAAACGCTTCATGGCTTCATAATAGGCAAATCTTTTATAATCCGGAGAAAGTATGGGATTAACTGTACCACTGATCCACCAGGGGTTGAATGCACGCAGCACCTTTAAAATACCTTCTCTCGTTGTAATAGCCATAAATACACCTCCATTTCTCATTACGACCATAATTTAATCATATATTACACTATTTGCAGCAATAATGCAATGTATGATTTACATTATTAGCATAAGTAATGTAAAGTATACCTATCGTGATAATTATAAACAAGATGTGCCCTAAGCCTAAACTTTCCAAAGTCTCCTGTAATTCAAAGCTTAAACTCTTCGCTAATATTGTATTTGGTTAAACTTATAGGATATTTTGTTGGAAAAGAGTGTTTATAGTTGTATAATAGTATTTAATGTAGGCTTTTAAGAGGTGCATAAAATGACGGAATTCCGAAAACATTCAACTATAGCAATTTCATTGTTTTCGTGTTATCTTTTATCTTTTTTATTTGAGGGGCAGGTTTTACATACTATTATAAAATGGTTTGATCTTAATATTCAAAGCATTTTTTTGTATACGATGATTGCGAATCTTTTAGGTTTATTTGGATGCGGATTTATAATAAAGAGCCAATATTATGCAAAGAGAGTGATGGTATTTACAACAATAGTATGTGCTATATTTGTAATACCGTTCTTTTTTTCTCCGTCATCGCTATGGCATGTTTCTTTGGTGTTAAGTTCTTTTATGGCAGGTCTGCATGTAGCTGCATGGGGTTTTTATTTTAAAAACTATACATCGTCTAATGAGAGGATCAAAACTGCAGCGGATGTTTTAATACTTTCCAATATTTTAATGGTTCTGATAAATATGCTGGCCATTCACATTACACCCTTCATTGCATTGGCAGGCTCTGCTGTAATCTTGTGTGCAGCCCTATATTTTCAGATACAGTTACCTGAAGATATGACAGCAGATAAAGACAGCAAAATCACTAATAATAATGTAAACACAAGTCAAAGTAATTTTATAAATGCTTTTATACTATTATGTATTTTTATTGCCGTAATTACTGTTAATTCAGGTCTTATGTATCAAGTAATAAATCCGGCGTTTGAACATTTAAAATGGCTTGTCAGCTGGTATTGGGCTATTCCTTATATTGCCGCAATATACTTTATGAAAAGGTTATCAAATAGAATTAATCATAATTATATGTTATATGCGGCTATTGCAATGATAGGTTTTTCATTTCTGGCTTTTATGACCTTGGATCATTCCGCCGGCAGCTATTTAATCATCAATACTTTGATGCTGGGCGCTTGTGGTGTTTATGATCTATTCTGGTGGAGCATATTAGGGGAGATGCTGGACTATCATGATAATCCGGCAAAGATTTTTGGCATTGGGCTTTCTGCCAATGTTTTGGGTATTTTAATAGGCAGCTTTATAGGAAGTATTGGTGATGAGGTAAATTCAAGAAATAGGACGGCTATTATTGCATTTGTTGTAGTTTTCTTTACTTTACTGTTACTACCAATTCTCCATAAATACTTACTGAACTTACTTAGAAGTCATGTTTTTTTAACTGCTTTCTATAAGATGGAAGAATCTGAGCAGAACAAGAACATTGGTGATCTTATCATATTAGGTAAGCTTACACAAAGAGAAGGCCAGATTGCCGGGCTGCTTTTAAAAGGAAGGACTTACAAAATGATAGCAGAGGAACTTTATTTAAGCGAAAATAC
>CAYXAT010000162.1:0-3316 GCA_964462065.1 uncultured Clostridiaceae bacterium
TGATAATAACTGTCTTGTATCTTTAGGCAGGCAATAACCCCCATATCCAAAAGAGGGATTATTATAATAATCCCCAATACGGGGATCTAGGCACACTCCTTCAATAATTTGTTTAGCGTTTATACCCTTTATCTCTGTATAAGTATCTAACTCATTGAAAAAAGAAACCCGAAGTGCAAGATAAGCATTGGCAAAAAGCTTAATGGCTTCGGCTTCATCGGGGTCCGTTAATAGTATAGGCACATCCCGCTTTATGGCGCCTTGTTTTAACAACTCAGCAAACCTTTGTGCCTGTATTGATCTCTCCCCTACTACTATTCGTGAAGGATAAAGGTTATCATACAAGGCCTTGCCTTCCCGCAAAAACTCCGGAGCAAAAATGATATTATCTGTTTCAAACTTTGCCCGCATTTCCCGCGTAAACCCTATCGGGACAGTCGATCTAATTACCATCACAGCATTAGGATTAATTGTTAATACATCGGCTATCACCGTTTCGACATGGCCAGTATTAAACCGGTTTTTCTTATTATCATAATCAGTAGGAACGGCTATAATCACATATTCCGCATCTTTAAAAGCTATTTGTTTATCCGTTGTTGCCACAAGATTTAACGGCATCGATGCAAAGTATTCCTCAATTTCCTTATCTTTAAATGGAGATAATCTTTCATTGATAGCTGCTACTTTTCCCGGTAATAAATCCAACGCCACCACCTCACTATGCAAGGATAGCAAAACTGCATTTGATAGTCCCACATAACCCATACCGACCACTGTTATTTTCATCGTGCATCCTCCCCGTAAGATACCTAGATCATTTCACACTTTGTTTATATTTAATCAACATTACTAAGGCAGCAGCTGCACTGGGCACTATACGATAGACTCGAGCACCATGCACTACTATATCCGGCGTAATATAGAGATTGGCAAGTTCCTTTTCGTGGATAAACACCAACTTCTTTCCGTCCACAGATAAC
Source organism: uncultured Clostridiaceae bacterium (assembly GCA_964462065.1). Taxonomy (GTDB): domain Bacteria; phylum Bacillota; class Clostridia; order Lutisporales; family Lutisporaceae; genus JAAYKT01. Next base: position 984 of record CAYXAT010000162.1, read on the forward strand.
TTATCTATAATATTTTGTTGCCTATGCGAAGAGTTTTTAAGCCCATTAAAGAATTGTTTCTTCACTTGTTCTGCATCTATTCCAAGATGCACATAGAATAATAGTTGCGGTTTCCCACCCTCCACCATATCGCGATAGAGAGCTATTATGCTTTTATCCAAGGAAAACTCATAATCGCTGGCATTTATCTTTAACTCGTCGTAAATTTCTGATATTATGCTTTTTTGCATACCTTCCGGAGTAAAATTCCCATTTTCATCTAAAGCATATTTTGTTTTCAAAGAAGCCTGTACGCTATTGCCCAGAGTACCTTTCTCTGTTGAAAGATGTTCACTGCGAAGCACAAATACAATATAGCCGTCCTTTGTTTCTACGAAACCATTGAAACCAAGATGGTTGGATAAGTTTGATTCCTCTAAAGCAGGAAAAAATGGACCTGGAAAGTACACTTCCCGATTTGTAGTATTCTTTGACCATGAAAAATCCATAGCCCTATTTGTTACAAGGGAGTCAAAATACATAGTTCGAGAAGTCTTAAGTTCCACTTTATTTCCGGCAACTATGTAATCATCTAATCTAATGCATAATTGGTTATAAACTTTGGAATGCAAATGTGCATCCATGATTCTATCATAATGCTCATGAATCCTATCCGGTAACACATATTGTCTCTTACTATCCTTTATAATAAATGACCAACCATCGGAAAATAATTCAATAGTTACAGGAAATATATATTCATCCTCTGCATACTGACCACCCTTAACCCGTTTTATAGAAGTATATCTCCGACCTTTATTATAATTGGCCATATCATTATTCTTATATCTAAGCATATTGGGACACCGAGCATATTTTGCTATCAATGCATCATAATCTGTAGTTAGTTTACTGTGGTCTTCAAGTTTCTTTTTTAAAAAAAGCTCTATTGTTTTTGACATCTTGGACACGAAGAAGACAATAACCAAACTCATCATAAGTGGCAAATCAATTAGGTTTTCAACACCCATCTGACCAGGGAAAATAACTTTAAATATAAATAAAAGCACCATAGCCAGAAGTATATAATGAATATAATTGTCGGCTAATATCTTTATTGCTGTTTTATACAGATGCACACGTGTTTTATACTTCATCAAAATTCTCCTTATATCCCCCAGGCAGAATAAACTTGCCCATTAACCTATATTCGTATATTCTCCCGATACCACTCAATTGCCACTTTTATGCCTCGCTCAGAGCTTCACTATTATCCTATTTAGCATGGGCTTTTGCTGCGTCCAATGCACGTATCTTATCCTCGTCTATATGACCTTCCTCTACCAGAACGGCGATTAATGTTTTGGTATCACCTTTTATGGGTGTAATTAAACCTTCGACAGTTGCTGTTGCCAAATCTGATACTGTAAAATCTATTACATCCTTTACTTTCTCCAAACCTTTTTCTGCAGCAAATCCTAATATATTATCCCATATGAAATCTCCCACCTCATCATATTTACTTTGGCGATAACCCAATGTCTCCAGGATTACCTTATAGTATTCAGCCGCAGTAATCTTTCTGTCTGGGTTAAAATTAACACCATCCCCTATCCAACCTAATTCAGGATTCGCCTTTAAATAACCCATTATGGCTCTTCCACCATCCCATGCATAATCCTCTACGTCTTTAAAATTCACTTCCCCGCTATACTCTAAAGCCTTATCTTCCAAACCCTTTAGTCTTAAATACAAAATTACCGCCTGGAGTCTTGTAGGGTTTGTCTTCACGTATTCAACCGTTACGCCATCCCCACTACCTTGCAGCATACCTATTTCAGTGCATGACATTACTTCCATGGAAATTCCAACTCTAGCTAAAATAAATGCCGGTGCTATCAGAATAAATGCCATTACAAATACTAAAAGCCATAACGCTTTCCTTTTCAAGATTAAATTACCTCCTTATTATTTAAATTTGAAGGATGTTATATTCAATAGCCTGCCGGAACATTGGCAAGTACATATCAATATAGCTGTGGGGTGGACAACGCTATTGGCGGTACCACCAATACAATAAATATTGAATACTCAATGTAAAAGAAAAATTTACAAAAGCTAGATACTTAAGGACTATAGCTATAAGATCTATAAACTTAAAAACTATTTAACAAAGTGTTGGCGTTTAATATATTCTAGATCAATTTATTCCGGTAAATTATATTTAACACTACCTTTTATTACTAAATCTATATATATTAGACTATGTAAATCCCATCTTATCCTTAATAACGACATCCATGATACTTATATATATTAATATGAAATTTTTGAATTGCACGAAATCTCTATTT
>CAYXAT010000163.1:0-3315 GCA_964462065.1 uncultured Clostridiaceae bacterium
GGGCAATCTGCTATAAATGAATTAAGACGTTTTGGCGTTAAAACTGATTATATAATAAGAGGTGGAGATAGAATTGGAATCTATTACTGCGAAAAAGGTGCATCGCAAAGACCCTCTAAAGTAATATATGATCGAGCACATTCAGCAATTGCTGAAGCTAAACAAGATGATTTCAATTGGGAAGAAATATTTACTGAAGCCAAGTGGTTTCACTTTACAGGCATAACACCTGCTTTATCAAATAGCTGTGCAACAATTACACTAGATGCTTTAAAAGCTGCAAAAAAGGCAGGAGTTACGATAAGTGTAGACTTAAACTATAGAAAGAAGTTATGGACGACAGAGAAAGCTGGAAAAGTTATGGGTGAACTAATGCAATATTGCGATTTAATAATTTCTAATGAAGAAGATGCAGATAAAATATTTAGTATAAAAGCTGTAAAAACAGATGTAAAATCAGGCAAATTATGTGATGAAGCCTACAAATCTGTAGCGAAAGAATTATTTGATAGGTTTAATCCAAAATATGTGGCTATTACCCTTAGAGAAAGCCTTTCAGCCTCAGACAATGGATGGTCGGGAATTCTTTTTGATGGAGAAAATTATTATCAATCTGAAAAATACTGTATTCACTTAGTTGATCGAGTAGGTGGTGGTGATTCATTCGGTGGCGGTCTGATATACGCATTAGCTTCTGGAATGGATAAACAAACCTCTATCGACTTCGCCACCGCTGCTTCCTGTCTGAAGCATACCGTGGAAGGTGATTTCAACATGATGTCAATAGATGAAGTGGTAAATCTTATGAATGGTGATATCTCTGGTAGAGTGCAAAGATAGATTAGGAGTTGAATATAAAACCATATTATTAATTAGTACATAAAAATTATATTTTGATGATGCCTCTTGCTATGTAAAAGTTGGACTGGAGGCATTTCTACTTCTTATAAACTTTTATATAAAACTTATTGTTTTCTATATATCAATGTGATATCATTATAATATCATATTAATATATGGAGCGTGATTATATGAATGAGAAAACTATAAAAGCCAAACCGGGTATGCCCGCATTAATACTGTTTATTTTTCTTTATATTGCGGCAATAGGTTTAATTATTTTAGGGGCATCACTTCTAAGCGAAAATGAAATAATAGGAGCCCTGCCCTTGACCCTCGGTATTCTCTGGATCATTATCGGTTTTATTCCCTTCTTGGGGCTTAAAGTTGTAAAACCTCAAGAGGCATTAGTGCTTACACTCTTTGGCAAGTATTCGGGAACTATAAAAGAAGCCGGTTTTTACTTTGTCAATCCATTTTCAGTGGCAGTCAATCCCGCAGCCAAAACCAAGTTAGGTCAGAGCGGAGATGTGGACAGTGATTCCGGTTCCAAATTTATTTTTTCTACAGGCGGTAATGTAGTTCAATCCGACCGTTCCAATAAGAAAATTTCATTAAAGGTTATGACCCTTAATAATAGCAAGCAAAAGGTCAATGATGTACTGGGCAATCCGGTGGAAATTGGTATTGCCGTTATGTGGAAAGTCGTGGATACTGCAAAAGCTGTTTTTAACGTGGACAATTTCAAGGAATACCTTTCCCTTCAATGTGATAGTGCCGTTAGAAATATTGTTCGAATCTATCCATATGATGTGGCGCCCGGAATCGATACCACCGGTGACGGGGAGCCGGATGAAGGAAGTCTGAGAGGTTCCAGTGCATTGGTGGCCGAGCGGATTAGAAAGGAAATTCAGGACAAAGTTGAAGATGCAGGTATAGAGGTTTTGGAAGCGCGCATTACCTATCTTGCCTATGCACCGGAAATCGCCGCCGTTATGCTGCAAAGGCAACAAGCCAGTGCAATAATTGATGCAAGAAAAATGATTGTTGACGGCGCCGTAGGTATGGTGGAAATGGCTTTGGAGAAATTAAATGAAAATGATGTGGTACATCTTGATGAGGAGCGTAAAGCCGCTATGGTATCCAATCTCCTTGTTGTCCTTTGCGGCAGCAAAGATGCACAACCCATTGTAAATAGCGGCAGTCTGTATTAAAAATGAGTGAAGTAAAGAAGCAAATTCCCCTTCGCCTATCTCCAAAGTTGTATGAGGAAATTGCCGCCTGGGCTGAAAATGACTTTCGTTCCATCAATGGTCAGATAGAATACCTTTTGTCTGAATGTGTGAAAAAAAGAAAGAAAACAGATAAAGAGAAACAAGACAGGTGAAATCTCCCTGTCTTGTTCCTATTAAACAATCATAGTCGTCCGCCTTTATATCCGAACCGCATTGCCGGTGTGGAAAAAATAAATATACCTTTCAGCAACCTTTTTACCCAGAATTGTTTCCAACGCTTTTGAGTAATAATCTATTTGTGTCTTATATCTTCTAACCGCAATTTCTTTCTCATCCCCGTCTATATAATCCGTTTTATAATCAGCCAAAATAATTCTATCATTCTCAATAAAGTAACAGTCAATGATTCCCTGAAGCAGGATTTTCTCACCCAAATTTATATAGTCATCGCCTGGGAATACTTCTTCAGGGCTTATTTCTATATTAAAAGTTTTCTCTCTAAATACCTTGTCAGCCTTTAACATCCTTTGACCCAAATCCGATTCAAAGAATCTTACTATACTTCCTATATTTACGGCTTTTGCCTCTTCCGATGTCATGTATTCATCTGTTACCAAACGTTCAATCTGTACTTTTATGCCGGTAGTATCCAAAGGTTTTGTCAAGTCCAGATGCTGCATAACAAAGTGCATTATACTACCCCTTTTGGCTGCGTCCATAGTTTTTTCCTCTTCAAGAAAGCGGGGTTTTTTAATATGAAGAGGTCTAAACAACTCTTTTACATATTCTTCTTCCTCATCCTTCATTCTCTTCAATTCCGTAACCGAAAGTTTCACAGGCAATAGGGTGGATTTTTCGTATGGATAGGACCAACTGAGTCTTTTATCAATTTCATTAATAAATACACCCGGCTTCTTGTCTCTTTTTATATTCTCCAATGCTTCCTTTAGGTCAAGACTTTGTTCTTCTGTTTTTATTTGCTTCAAAAGCTCGGTTTTTTTCCATACTCTTAATTTCCAAAACGACTTATCCCTTATTTGATATCCATTTATAACTGTCTCGTCATCAAGCAATTTTCTCAATTCCGTCATTTTTTCGTGTCTAATAAGGGCAAGCCCTATCCAGTTTAAATACTTATTGCCCCTTAGCACCATATGTGCAGGCAGTTTTTCCGTATCATAATCCAAAGCTTCACACCAGCCGGAAACTGTTTTAGTGAGGTTCTTATCGAATCCGGTTA
>CAYXAT010000164.1:0-3282 GCA_964462065.1 uncultured Clostridiaceae bacterium
CTAATATTTTTGGTGCTGATGCAAATAATAGACTTAGAAAAACAGAAAAGGATGTGAATCGGTGGGGAAAAAACTGACAAAGGCTCAAAAAGACTATAAAAACTATTCAAAGAAAAGAGAACCCAAAAGGCCTGTATTTAAAAACTGCATTAAAGCTTTTATAATCGGTGGATTTATTTGCGTTTTCGGCCAATTAATCCAAACTTTTTTCATAAAACAGTTTGGTTTTACGGAAGAAACGGCGGGAAGCCCCACATCAGCCACATTAATAATTATATCGGTTTTACTGACTGGTTTTGGTGTTTATGATCATATAGCACAATGGGCAGGCGCAGGTACAGCTGTTCCAATAACAGGTTTTGCAAATACTATGGCATCTGCTGCAATTGAACACAAGAGTGAAGGTTATGTTTTGGGTGTTGGCGGAAACATGTTCAAGATAAGCGGGCCGGTTATAGTATTCGGTGTTTTTTCAGCTTTTATTGTTGCAATAGTGAAATTAGTAATTAGTCTTATTGGAGGGGTGTAAATTGGTAAAAGGAGGACAGAGTTTTATCATAAACTCCGATATAAGGATATTATCAGCTGCTACGGTTGGCGGTCCTTTTGAAGGAAAAGGTCCTTTTGCCGGTGATATCGATATTTTACATGATGATATATGGTTAAATCAGGACAGCTTCGAAAAGGCAGACAGAGTCATGATGGAAGAGGCTGCACTAAAAGCTATAGAAAAAGCCGGCATACAAAAAGAAGAAATCGGTTTGTTTATAGCCGGAGACTTACTAAACCAAATTATATCCAGCAGTTTTGCGGCAAGAACTGTTGGAACACCATACTTTGGCATATACGGCGCGTGCTCAAGCTCAATGGGCTCTATGGCGCTGGCATCTTTGGTGATGGAAGGCAATGATATACCCTATGTTTTGGTAGGAACATCAAGCCATAATTCTTCGGCAGAAAAGCAATTCAGATACCCAACGGAATACGGGGCACAGAAACCCCCGACAGCCCAGTGGACAGTTACCGGCGCCGGTGCTTGCATATTGACAAAGAATGTTCAGGGGCCGAAAATTTCCTCAATAACAGTAGGTAAAATTGTGGATATGGGTGTAAGCGACCCATTTAACATGGGTTCGGCAATGGCGCCTGCCGCAGCTGATACTATACTGGCACATTTCAGTGATATAGGAATAGGGCCAAAATATTATGATATCATCGCTACGGGTGATTTGGGCAGAGTGGGGCATCAAATATGCAAAGATATATTAAAAGACAAAGGGATGGATATGCCGGATGATATTTTTACGGATTGCGGTATACTGATTTATGGTGACAATCCGAAAGTGCAGGCAGGCGGAAGCGGTTGTGCTTGCTCGGCTATCATCACATACGGTCATCTATTAAACAGGATGAACAGAGGAGAAATAAAGAAAATCTTTGTAGTGGCAACCGGAGCTTTGCATTCACCTTTATCTTATCAACAAAAAGAATCCATACCCGGTATTGCTCACGGCGTGGCGATTGAAATGTAATGGCATTGTAGTACTGCGATAAATATTATCATAGGATAAGGGGTGAAAGACTTGGATAAAATTATCTGGGCTTTTATAGTAGGCGGTTTAATATGCGTCATAGGGCAAATTATGATGGATGTGTTTGCACTTACTCCGGCACACACCATGAGCACTCTTGTTGTGGCAGGAGCCGTATTAGGGGGTTTAGGTATATATGAACCTTTAATAAAGTTTGCGGGTGCCGGGGCAACTGTCCCTATAAGTAGTTTTGGGAATTCTTTATTAAAGGGTGCTTTTATGGAATTAGAAACCAATGGACCTATAGGAATACTGACCGGCATCTTTGAATTGACAAGCTCAGGCATATCCTCAGCTATTATATTCGGTTTTATGGCTTCTTTGATATTTAAACCAAAGGGTTAAGGTTCAAGATATGCCGTAAAGGCAGTATTAATCAATGCCTATCAAAAATTAGGCTTTATTTTTTTACTTGGTATTCTTGGTTTGTTAAAACAAAGTAATTTCTGGCGCCTTCGGTAAGATAGATTTTCTTGTCCTTTGTAATGAAGATCGCTTCCGTATCGGGAATGTTATCTATTAACTTCATTCCTTCTTCCAAACCCAATAAAAAAGCCGAAGTGGAAAGTCCGTCTCCGTCTATGGATTTACTTGTTATAATCGAAACGCCCGCCAGATTGTTATCTACCGGATAACCGGTTTCCGGATCCAATATATGATGATAAACTATCCCTTCATGTTCAAAGTTTTTTTCATATATGCCGGAAGTAACCACGGTTTTGTCCTTTACATTAAGTATGCCCAAATAATCGCCCCTATGATTAAATGGATTTTGAACACCAATTTTAAAGGGTTCTCCGTTAGTGTTTTCTCCTATGGTCAAAATGTTTCCGCCTAAATTGATAATTGCACTTTTAATACCTCTTCTTTTGAGCACAGCTCCGACTTCATCTGCGGCATAACCCTTAGCAATTGCTCCTAAATCAACTTTCATATCTTCCACGTTTAAAAAAGCCTCATTATCATCACTGTTTAGATGCAATTTATTATAATCAATCAACTTCATCGCTTTGTCCAAATCCTGTCTATTAGGGACTGCAGCATTTTCTGTACCTATATTCCATAGCTTGACAATAGGGCCTACGGTTAAATCAAATTTCCCTTCGGTTAATTCGGAATAGTAAAGCCCTTTTTCTAATACAAAAAAGGTATCCGGACTAACCTTAACACCATGCGAGCCCGAGGCTTCGTTCAAAGCTATTATTTCACTCGGCCCTTCAACATTAATGGTCATTTTATTCTCAATTTCCCTTATTCTGTCGAATGCTTCTTCCATAGCCTTGGTATCCTTGCTATCATATAAAATGATATCCACGGTAGTACCCAATAAAAAATTAGACCTTACGAAAGGGTTTTGGGAGCTTGGTTTACAGCCCGAAAAATATAAAATAATACTGGTAAATAAAAGTAAAGAAACAAAATATACTAACGTTTTCTTCTTCATTTTTGCCTCCGGGTTTGAACAAAATCTGCTTTGGTTTGCTATAAAATTCTAACATATTAATTTATAATATACAATTAATATGAATTCCTAATCAAAAAATAACAAAGGGCGGAGTGCATCATGAATCAAAATGTTCCGAAATTTTAGGTTCGTTTTTTATATATCTCCGCCCTTTGTTTAATATATGCTAGAAGGCAAGTCAGTATTTCTATGAATTCTATGAATTATGTGGAAATTTATAAAGTT
>CAYXAT010000165.1:0-1284 GCA_964462065.1 uncultured Clostridiaceae bacterium
TATGGATAAGAATATCAACATGTTAAGTGGAAGTATATGGAGACAATTAATTATCTTTTCAACACCGGTGTTGTTAGGAGAGTTGTTTCAACAACTTTATAACACGGTTGATCTAATCTTCTTAGGGAACTATGTAAGCTCAGATGCAATGGCAGCTGTGGGTGCCACCAGTAGCGTAATAAAACTACTGGTCGGTTTTTTTATGGGGATATCTGTAGGTTGCACAGTGGTAGTTGCCCGTCATTACGGTAGCAAAAATTATGAAAAATTGAAACAGAGTGTCAGCACTATTATCTGTATGGCTATAATTTTTGGAGTGGTGTTGAGCATTATTGGTGTATTGATTACAGGACCTGTATTGCGTCTGCTATCCATTCCGGAAGAGATCATTCCATATGCAATTATTTATATCAGGATTTATTTTGCAGGTATGATAGGGTTAGTCTTGTACAATATTGTAACAGGTATACTTCGTGCAGTTGGTGATGTCCGACGACCATTTTATTTGCTTGTACTCTCTTCAATATTGAATATCGTTCTTGATGCTATTTTTGTTATTCCTTTTAAATGGGGCATAGCAGGTGTTGCCTATGCAACCATTATTTCTCAAGCTATTTCTGCAACACTAAGTTTGTTGCTTCTCATATATAATAAAGATATATTTGATTTCAGTTTAAGAAACATGCAGATGGATAAGGTTGTGATCAAACAAGTTATGCGAATAGGATTACCTACGGGAGTCCAAAAGACGTTGACATCGTTATCAAATATTTTTGTTATCTCATATATAAGTTTTTTTGGAGCTGACTGCTTAGCAGGTTGGGCTGTATATACAAAAGTAAATCATTTTATAATAATAGCAGTGCAGAGTATAGGTGCTTTTATAACTACTTTTGTAAGTCAAAACATTGGTGCAAAGCAGTATATACGTACAAAAAAAGGAATTTCAGCAGCCTTTTATATTTCAGTTATAATAACTATAATATCGTCAATAATTGTATGGCTTTTTAACAGTCCCATCTCAAAACTTTTCGGTAGTGGAGATGGAATGTTGTTTTATTCAAAACTTTTTATATCGGAATTAATCCTACTACAAATTGTACACGTACCGGTATCGATTTATTCTGCTGCCTTACGTGGGATGGGTAAATCAGCAATAGCCACTGTACTTATGCTTACAGGTCTTGTAGGCATACGCCAATTGTATTTAACAATTATTACGCTATTTATTAATACTCCTGCAATTGTAGGTCTGGCTTTCCCTGTTGGTTGGTCTGCAGCCAG
>CAYXAT010000165.1:1384-3263 GCA_964462065.1 uncultured Clostridiaceae bacterium
GCTTATAATTAAGTTAAATGACGAAGGCTATGAAGGAATTGTTATTACTCATGGCACTGATACATTGGAAGAAACTGCTTATTTCTTAGACCTTACAACTAATCTAAACATACCTATAGTACTTACGGGGGCACAAAGAAATCTATCGGCAATTAGTTCCGATTTTCAACTAAATATAGCGGATTCAATTTTGGTTGCCGCTGATGCAAAAGCGGGGGGATATGGACCATTGGTCGTATTTGCATCCGAAGCATTCTTGGCGAAAGAAGTGACTAAGACCCATAAAAGTAGGATTTCTACTTTCAAGAGCTTGGACTTCGGTCCTGTTGGAACAATTGATAATGGAAAGGTTTTATGGTTTAGAGAACCCAATAAAAGAGAAACCTACGGTATAGGTAATTTTGAAAATATAAAAGTGGATATTATAAGCAGCTATTTAGGAAGTGATTCAAGACTGCTTTTAAATTCTATTAATGATAAAGTAGATGGAATCATATTTGAAGGTCTTGGCGCAGGGCATGTTCCGGAGAAATCAATAGAAGGTATTAGCAAAGCCATTGAAAATAAAATACCGATTATATTAACTTCCAGAGTATTACAAGGAAGGCTTCTGGTGGGGACATACGGATTTATCGGTTCGGAAAAATATTTAATAAATATGGGAGTTATCTTGGGCGATTACCTGCCTGCCCATAAGGCAAGGCTTAAATTGATGGTACTGTTATCTTTGGGTTATACCCATGAACAAATAAAACATGAATTCGAAAAGAATTGTTATTTATAAGAATATGTAAAATTTGTATCGGACTTTATAAGAAGGAATGGTTTTGCCATTCCTTTTGTGATTACGGGGTATAAGATTCGTTAATAATCAAAAAGCCTCTAGAATAAACCTGGTAGACTATGAAATGTATGCTAATTCTATGTACTGTGAAATTTAATTGTTTTTGCATCTATATTTAGGTTAAAATATATTAAAATATACAACTTTTAGTTAAAAAGTTTTAACTATTATGTTAGACTTATTTGTATAAACTATATTTCATAGGTATCTTTCAGATACATAGATATGAAGAGAAATGAGGGAGTGGAATTTGCTAAAGGAATTCATTCAGAAAATGGTTGAAACACCGGGGCTATCCGGGTTTGAATCAGAGGTTAGCAAAGTAATCGAGGATTATTTTAAACCTTATTCGGATGATATAGTACGAGACAAACTTGGCAACTTGATTATACTTAAAAAAGGTAATGTGGGGGACAGGAAAAAGGTTTTATTAGCTGCCCACATGGATGAAATAGGTTTAATAGTCAAAAAGATTGATGAAAACGGTTTCATTAAATTTTCTACAATAGGCGGTATAGACCAAAGAACATTGCTTACTCAGGAAGTGATTGTGCATGGGAAAAAGGACCTATTCGGTGTGATAGGAAATAAGCCACCGCATATACTAAGCGATGAAGAAAAGAAGAAGGCGGTAAAAATTGAAGATATGCTTATAGATGTGGGTTTTAATAAAGTAGAGGCGGAAAATTTTATTTCAGTAGGAGACCCGATTTCTTTTAGGAGAAAAATGATTAGTTTGCAAGGAGATTGTATATCATCAAAGGCTTTGGATGACAGGGCAGGTGTTGCAGTGATGTATGAATGCCTTAAAGAACTGAACAAAATGAACCACGATTGTGATGTATATGCAGTGGCTACAGTACAGGAAGAAGTAGGCTTAAGAGGAGCCATCACCTCCACCTATGGGATACTTCCCGATATCGGAATAGCAATAGATGTAGGCTTTGCCCATACACCGGAATTGCCTAAAGATGAATATAGTGAACTGGGGAAAGGACCCGGTATAGCTTTTGGGGCAAATATACACCCCAAGGT
>CAYXAT010000166.1:0-3261 GCA_964462065.1 uncultured Clostridiaceae bacterium
CTTAATTTAAGCGGTATTCAGAAAAACAATATTAATGAAATCATAACGAATCTGAGTATAGGTAAAAATTTACCTAATTTGCAAATAGAAAATAATATATTATTAAAAGCGGATAATTCAAATGCTACCAGTGCTTTAGATTTTTCTGCTGATGTTTTTATTGAAACCGATAATGAAGTGGTGGCTATAGAATTAAAGTCTGTAAGACCGAACTCTGGAGAAATGAGAGGTGAAAAGCATAAAATCCTTGAAGGAAAATGTGCGCTTTTTAACAAGTATCCGGATAAAAAGGTTAGTTTCTTTTTGGGATTTCCTTTTGATCCAACATCTGATACTCCAACAGGATATAACAAAAAAAGATTTATGGAATCAGTTATAAATCTTAAGAAGTATTTTGATGAAAGTGAAATATTATTAGCCGGTGAATTATGGGATTATTTAGCCGGATCAGAAAAAACTATGGAGGCTCTTTTAAAAATCATAAATAATATCTCAACACCGGAATTTTTAGACAGATATAAATGTTTAAATGATATAAGTAATATCGAGCCTGATAAGTATGCAGAGTACATAGAAAAATGGAACTTATTTTCTCAATTAGATTTAATCAAAAATGATGAGAAAATTAAGGAGGCAATTAGCGGGAGTGGCCAGCTATCAAGGATATATAATCAACAAGTTTTCCAAGATGGAAGGTATAATTATAACAGGTATGAAAAACTAATCGAATTAATATAAAACGATGGTTTTAAAATGAGGAATTTGAAAACATTATGTTATTCATATAAAGAATGAAGGTGACGAAGTGAAAAAGATAGCCAGAGAACAATCGATTTATACTTTTTCTAAAGAACATAGACCCGCTGCAACTATTGTTTCGGGAGAATCGGTGTTATTTGAAACATCCGATTGTTTTAATAATATGCTTACTAGGCAAGAGCAATTAAGCGGAAATGAATTAGGAGATTTTGTTAATCCGGCAACGGGGCCGCTATACATAGAAAACGCCGAAGAAGGTGATATCTTAAAAATTGAAATTGTAGATATCAAAATCAGTGATATGGGTGTTATGACCGTAGATACAAGAGATCCCATATTAGGAGACAAATATGAAGAAAGCAAATTAAAAACGATAGAAATAGTTGATGACCGAGTGGTTTTTAATGAAAAAATAGAATTACCTATAAAAACGATGATAGGTGTAATCGGAGTTGCGCCGCATGAAGAAGAAATATCGACTGTCGACCCGGGTAATCACGGCGGTAATATGGATTGCAAAGAAATCGTAGAAGGATCAATATTGTATTTACCGGTAAATGCCAAAGGTGGATTGTTGGCTATGGGAGATTTACACGCTGTTATGGGTGATGGGGAGACGGGAGGCTGCGGTTTAGAGATAAAAGGCGAGGTTACTGTTAAGGTTGATGTAATTAAAAATAAAAACCTGCCGCTTCCTATAGTTATTAATAAGGATAAATTTATAACAATAGCATCGGCAGAAACCTTAGACGATTCAGCAAATAAGGCAGTAATTAATATGCATCAATTTCTGGTTGATGAATTGAAAATGGATATACATGACGCAAGCTTCCTACTGTCTTTGGCAGGAAATCTTAAGATTTGTCAAATTGTAAATCCATTGAAGACAACTCGGATGGAATTACCGATGTATATTTTAGAAAAATACGAATATATAATGCCATAAAAATAGAGACAATACACCTAACACATGGTAACAGGTTAGGTGTATCTTTTTGCCTCTTTTTACTTTGGATTATACATTCCTTTGCTATGCATATAATTGAAAATTTGTTCGCCATGTTCCTGTTCTTCTTTTTGAATATGATTTAGAGCCTTACGTATATTTGTATCTCTGAACTCAAAAATCGCCGTATCGTAAGAGTTTGAAACATACTTTTCAGTTGAAAGAAGATCAGTACATAAATCTGAATCTTTTTGATTCGTCATACCTGTTTGGCCCATAGAGCTACTTTGCATACCTGTGCTCTGGCTAGACTGTTGTTGGTTTTGCTGCTGACCTTGTTGCTGGCTTTGCTGTGCCATATTCGGAACTTGCCCGTTAAGTATCCCATTTATTGTGTTCAAATGATGTTGTTCATGTTGTGCGATTTGCTGACACATTTGTTTTAATTGTGGGTCTTGGGCTTGCTGTGCATAATTATTATACTTTTTTACACATATTTCTTCTTGGCTTTTTTGATCTTCAAGTAAAAACCTTTCTTTCTGTGTCAAATGTGACATATTAACACCTCCTGTATATAGAATTAACAACAAGATAAAATATATACAGGTTAATTAAATGAGAGTGTAGACTATAAGATAAAATGAAAGCTTGAATGTAATTTTATAATATGATAAACATAATTTAACAAGTTGCATTATTTAAATAAGATAACTTTCCAGATTTTAATTAGAAAGGGGCGTAAAGTGTGAAAAGTCTATATGAAATGATACTTAAAAGAAAATCTTTCAGAAGATATAATGAGGAACTGAACCTGTCAGAAGCAGAACTGGAGGATATAAAGGAAAAGATTTTAGAATTGACTCCTTTGGTTAGCGGGATAAATATAGAAAGCATGATTGTGCCACGGGAAAAAACCACTTCAAAACGAGGAGAGTACTGTTTGCTTATTTATAGCGAAGAGAAAGAGCATTATCTTCTCAATGTCGGTTATATGTTTGAACAATTAGATTTATATTTAGCTTCGAAAAATATAGGAGTGTGTTGGTATGGGTTAGCAAAAGCCAAGGAACCGCAATCTGAAAATTTAAAATACATAATAATGATGTCTTTGGGGAAAGGTTTGGAAAGTGAGTTCAGACAGGATTATACAAAATGTAAAAGAAAAGAAACGGAAGAGATTTGGAAAGGCGATTTGGCTGAACAGATTGGAAATATTGTTAAATATGCACCCAGTGCATGCAATACACAGCCTTGGAGAGTTGTATGCGAGAATAATAAAATAGATGTGTATAGGACAACAACGGTTCTATCAATTATACCTAAAAAGCTTGCACCTTTTTATAACTCCATAGATATGGGCATATTTCTATGCATTATGGAAATCGTTTTGATCCATAACGGTTTCACTTTTGAAAGGATAATAAAACCGGAAATAAGCGAAGGTCTAAGCGCGGTGCCGGTTGCAACCTATGTTTTAAAGAAATAATTGGGAGGTTATATCATTATTATATCTTATAGTCATTGGAGGAATATAAAATAGACATAGGGTTTAAGCC
>CAYXAT010000167.1:0-3258 GCA_964462065.1 uncultured Clostridiaceae bacterium
CTAGCATTTTTCAGCTTTGGGGGTAAAAACGAAAACCAAGTACTTACTCATTTCCCTATATGCCCAAATATTTTTCCCAACCATTTCTTTTAAATCTTATAAAGGCCTTTCTATATTGGTCTTTAAAGGTATCCCCAATCGGATGGGTTAGATTATCATTAATTTTAATAAAAATATCATCTGCCTCGCTTTTTGTGATCTCGCCAAAATACACGCATAGAGCCAAGATATTATTGTGTGTCAGGGTAATGAATTCATTTAACCACTTAAATTCAGTATAATTATCTGATATTATTATTGGAATTCTAAATGCCTGAGCATATCCCGCACATTCACTTTCTCCCGGTCCGATTACCTTTTTCTTATCTTCGATAATACCTCTTGCAAGAAGATTTATAGATACATCTTTCTTTCTATCTACTACATTAAATGAGCTTCCATCTTTTTGAATAGCTTGGTTAATCACACCATAACACTTTCCCGCATTTTTGTTTATTTCAATGTCATACACAAATTGTGGAATGATTATTTCCTTAAATATAAGTTCTAAAATATCCAATCTGTTGATTCTGGCTAAATTAATTAAAATATCTGCATCAGAAATGGCTCCTACGTATCTCATTCTAATAATCGTCTTCTTTGGGATATTCATATCCGAATTGCTCCGGAGTTAATCCTACAAATTCAAGGCTATTTTTCATGTTCTTATATGAAATATTCCCTCTTTCGTAATTACTCTTTACAAATTCTATATATTCTGTAGGTACATACGTTTCTTTTGATGGAATTATTAGTTCACTACTATAGCCTTCCCGTTTAGTTAAAGATTGGAGTCGCTTCATATTTTCCAGTGAAGAAATATCTACAAGTTCCACATATTTGTCTTTTAAGCATAAATCAAGTTGGATAAGTCTCTTTAACATCGCCTTATAACTTACTTTAAAATAATTGTGCATTCTAACGATATACCTTGGTAAAATACTGCTTTTATCCACATTAACAATCTTATAAAATACTTCTTTTACAAAGTCTTCAGGCATTAAAAATTCGGACGCAAACACATCTGCTTTCGCATCTTCTGCTTTATGCTTATCATTACCTAAAAGAATCTTTTCTTTTTTCAGGATGTCTGCATTATAAATAAGATGATATAATTCATGGGCTCCCGTATAACGTTCATGTCCTAAAGTAAAACTGCTATTTAAATAGACGATAAATTGTTCTTCAAAATAAGTGCTAAATCCTGATAATTCATCTGTATCCAACGGTTTTCTTACTAAAAATGCAGCTTCCGATAGTATGTCAAATATATCAGATAGCCCTTTTTTAGCAAACTTTATTCTCGTTTCTTCTGCTAAGTTTTTAATTTGCAATCTGAAGGGTTCTTCAGGGAGATTTAAATTCTTATCTGCCAATCTTAACACTCCTCCCATAGTGGCTTTCTCTCTTGTGGATTAAACCCCCCATCATATATTTTCTTTTGATAAATAAACACCTTTATCATATCCTGGAGTTTTTCTACTTCTATAATTGTTTTCTCTGAGAAATTTTTCTTCCTAAAAAGCGTAACTAAATCATCATCTTCATACTCTTCAAAAAGAATGTTTATATCTATATTCAGAACTTTACATAGCCCATTTAACTCGACAGCCGATATAATTCTATTTACATTTTCTATTTTGCTTAGTGTTTCTCTGCTTATATTAACATCTTGTTTGGCAAGCCTCTCTACCACTTCTACCTGGCTTAATCCCCTTGCTTCTCTAACAGCCTTTATTTTTAATCCAATAGGAATATCTTTTGCCATCTTTATACCCTCCTTTGTAATACAATATTACACTATTGTTTACTATGTGTCAATATTTTATCCACCCATGTAATGTTCTATTACTATAGTTTTTTTAACTTCAATCCTTGTCTCATCAATTATTTCATCTTCAAATGCCATTTCATCTGATTTTTGCTTTTTTAGAGTCCACAAAACAGTTCCCTTAACATAATTCCCCGATTTTAAACCTTCCGACTCTGTTTCTGTCGCTACATTCCAAGCAGAAACAACCTTAAGTCCCGCAGACCATAGAATCATGGTTAGTTCTGCCCATACTTTAATATCCTGATGAGTAAACATAACAATTTGATAACCATTATCAGGCATATAATTTGAAATAGTTCTATAAACCTCAATCATACTATTTGTTTCCGCTTCCCTCTTTTATATATTTTTATAATTCGCACCCGAGCCTCATAAATAACGGAGACTATTACAGAGCGGACACAAATTTTTCCTTATCGTTAATTTAGAAATCTATCAGTAGCTTTAAAGCTTTTATGTTCTTTTGTATTTAAAATGGCTTTTTAAATAACCTTACCAATTTGCTACTGGTAATTCGCCGTATCTAATTTTATAATCCAATAATAGTTCTTGTTTTTCCTTCTCAGGCTTATCACAAACAAAATAACCAACTATTAGCTTTTTATTATTTTCTATTTGCCACATAGCTCTTCCACCACGATGATTACTTCCTTCCTTATAACCATATTTGACCAACTGTCTTATTCTTTGCTTTAATCTATTATTCGCCCCACCGGCTTTTCCAATATATAAAATTATCTTATCAGTCTTTTCATACTTTGCTTTCAATATGTCTGCAGAGTATAACATATTCTTGCCGTTATACTCATTAAGAGCAGTTGTATTATTAATAAAAACTAAATCCATACCCTTAGGCTTTACCACAACATAAACTCCTGCTTCATTAGGAATGTTTTTATTTTTACAATTGTATAGTTCTTCAATTGTCTCAAATTTGCTAAACATTTTAATCATATTTTTCTCTCCCTTTTTTATAATTTCCATACGTAGGATATAACAATTATATCTATGTTTATTTAGTCTTTTTTACTATAGTTTACTAATTCTACAACTTACAGTAAAACCCTTTATTCCCTATCCTTTTTATATATGATCTCTTGCTGCTAGCAAAGATTATAAAAGTTTCCGATATCAGTATTAGATTTATCCTGTTCCAATAAAAACTAAATTTAAAACAATATTTACTGAAAAGCCCTAAAAACCTAACTTGTAAGTTTGAGATAGATAACAATAAACAAAAAAAAGAACATACATGGAATTTACCAATGAATGTCCTTATATTTGTTGTATCTTATTTTCCGTTGTTGAATCTAATTTTAATACAGTGGTTGCTCTTATATCTCCCTTCTGCCTTCTAATGCTTTCATCAGTGTTATTTCATCCGT
>CAYXAT010000168.1:0-3241 GCA_964462065.1 uncultured Clostridiaceae bacterium
CCGGCTTTGTTTACCATATCTACTTCTTCAATTGATTTGATACCGCAATCAACTGTAATTATCAAAGACGCTTTTTGACTTAATATTCTATCTATGGATTCAGCGTTAAGGCCGTATCCTTCATCAATTCTATTGGGTATGTAATAGAAAACATTGCCGCCTAATTCTTTTATAAAACCGGACATCATTGCTACACTTGTAATTCCGTCTACATCATAGTCACCGTATATGCATATCTTTTCTTTTTCTTTTATGGCAGTTTCAATACGGCTTATGGCCTTTGTCATTCCTGCCATCTTAAGTGGGTCATGCAATTGGCTTATATCCGGATTTAGAAATTCTTTTGCTTCTCCAGTATTATTTATACCTCTGTTAATAAGTAACCTTGCCAAAACCTCTGATATGTTAAGCTCTTTTTTTAAAAAGTTTATAGCATTGTAGCTTCTTTTATAAGGTACCCATTTTTTCAAAACATCACCTACATCAATTCTTACTGTTAAATCCCCTGATTCTCATTCAACTCTTCCTCTAATTCTTTTATATCGTTTGTTAAGTGAGGGGTCTTTTCTTTCTTAAAAGTCTCCAATTCTTCATTTAGCTTCTTTATCTGACTGTTCAACTCAGATACTTTCATGCTGTTTTTTATTCTTTTAACTATGTCAAAAGGTATCATAATCAATATTCCGAATAAAGCGGAACCCAGTATTACTACAGCTTGGGAAAGGTTCAGCTTGTACCATAAAAAGTTTATTGTCATAACCGAGGCATTTTGTAAAGCAAAAATAGCAATGAAAATAGCAAAAATCATAGAAATAACAATAATAAATTGCATTATTTTCACACCTTTCTTTAATTTCAAAATATTGGGCTTGCCGAGCCGCACTGTGTCGTCCAATAATAAAAACCTTTAAGCAGTGCTGCTTCAACAAATAGGAACTTTCTGTAAGCTCCTTATATTTAATATATTACATTTTTTAAAGATTGAATAGTGAAATTTAAAATAAAGTAACAGCTACAGGCGGTTGCATGTAGCTGTCATTATTTTTAGTGTGCTGTTTTTGTCTTTACTGTGCCCTTTAAGAACAACCATACCGGGCTTGCAATAAACACGGAGGAATAGGTTCCGCTTAGCAAGCCGACTATTAACGGCAGTGCAAATTCTTTTACTGCGGGAACGCCCAATATATATAAGGTCGCAATGGTAATCAATGTTGTTAAAGATGTATTTATGGATCTTGCCAAGGTTTGGTTTATGCTTTCATTAACTATTTGCTCCGGATTTATCTTTCTGGCTAATTTCATATTTTCTCTGATTCTATCAAATATGACTATGGTCGCATTTATTGAATAACCTACAATCGTTAATAAGGCGGCAATAAAAGAACTGTTCACGGGTATTTTCATAGCACCGTAAAAAATAGTCATTATGACAACGTCATGGAGCAATGCAAATATAGAAGCCAAACCAAATCTCCATTCAAATCTTATAGATATATAAATAAGTATTCCTAAATTCGCTATTGCCAAAGCCAACAAAGCTTGCTTTTTTAGCTCCGAGCCTATGGCGGGCCCTATGGATTCGAAATTTATACTGCCTGAGCTGACGTTTAAGATGCTATTAAAATCTCCTAAAATCTCGCCTCTTACTTCATCATCCAATTCAAGCTTTGTCCTGACTATAACTTCATCTTTATCATTACCTGCATAGGTTATAGTTGCCTCTTTATCATATTTGTCAATTATGTCTTTAACTTCTTTTACTTCAAAGTTACGGCCTATTTTAGCTTGTAAAGAGGTGCCGCCGGTAAAGTCTATCCCAAAATTAAACCCGCCGTTAACAAAGGTCAGTATCAAACCTATTACTACAATAATTCCGGATATGGCAAACCATGTTTTTTTGTATTTCATAATATCATATATCTTCATAAGTTCTTCCTCCTATACCCCATAAAACTTTTTGTCTGTGAGTATATTAGTCCCTTCAAATACCCTCATCAAGAATCTGGTAACTACTATAGCTGTAAACATACTTGCCAATATACCGACGGATAAAGTGACTGCAAATCCCTTAATGGGTCCCGCTCCTAAATAAAACAGTACAATGGCTGCTATTAAAGTGGTTATATTCGAGTCAAGTATGGCTAAAAAGGCTCTCCTGAATCCTGAATCCGTAGCTGCTCTTATTGTCTTGCCCATTTTCAGTTCTTCTTTTATTCTTTCAAATATAATGACGTTTGCATCAACGGCCATACCTATTGACAGTATCAGTCCTGCAATCCCGGGCAGAGTCAATGTTGCTTTTAAGGCTGCCAGTGTAAGCAAAACAATGCATATATAGAGTACCAATGCTATACTCGCTATAAATCCCGGCACTCTGTAATATGCGATCATGAATAAAAATACCAATATTATACCAATCTGGCCGGCGGTTAAGCTTTTTTCAAAAGAGTTGGCACCAAGCTCGGGGCCTATACTTGTCACTTGTAAAGTTTTTAATTCAACCGGTAAAGCACCCGCTCTTATAAGCATGGCTAAATCGCCTGCTTCTTCTATTGTCATTCTGCCGGATATTTGACATTTGCCTTCTGTGATAGGCTCGTTTACTACCGGTGCCGATATAATACTATCATCCAATAATATGGCTATAATTTTATTAACATTTGCAGCAGTAGCAGTTGCAAACTTTTTAGCACCTTCCGATTTCAATTCCAAAGATACAACGGGTATCTGCATTTTTGTAACCGGATCTGTGGAATAAACGGCTTTTGCCTCTTTTATATCATTACCCGTTATAATAACATTTTCCGACTCATCAATAAATTTTAATTGTGCCGTTTTGCCTATAATCTCTAAAGCTCTTTGAGTATCCTGTATCTCGGGCAAACCTACTCTTATTCTTTTGCTACCCTGGCGCGTAATCACCGGTTCCGTGACCCCCAGACTGTCTATACGCTCCCTGATTGTAGCTACAGCCCTTTCCATCTTTTCATCGGTAACGGGATCGTCTTCAGTGGCTTGAGCTTCCAATACCACATCCGCTCCCCCTCTTAAATCCAAACCTAATTTTATGAGTTTCTTAACCGGTAGCACTTCATATTTTCC
The DNA here is from genome assembly GCA_964462065.1 of uncultured Clostridiaceae bacterium. GTDB lineage: Bacteria > Bacillota > Clostridia > Lutisporales > Lutisporaceae > JAAYKT01. The sequence goes on from CAYXAT010000168.1 coordinate 3,103, forward strand.
AACACTTACTCCAAATGATGTTATATACGCTATAATTCCAATTAATAAAACTACTGCTATGAATTTAACCGTATTTTTAGAGTTCATCTGTATTCCCCCTTTAAAAGTTCACATTGGTAATTATATTACTTTTCAAATA
>CAYXAT010000169.1:0-3209 GCA_964462065.1 uncultured Clostridiaceae bacterium
CCCGGCCTGAGAGAGAGCGGAGCGACCGTCGGAATTCCCGCCGCCTCCACCAAAAAATAACAACAATTTTGATACAATAGAAACCCTTTGATTTCAAGGGGTTTTAATGGTTTTTGGGGTAAAAGCAACAAGGTTTGTAAAGGATTTTATGGATATAAGTAGATAGGGTTTTACAAAAATGCACATGGGGTCTTCATATATTTTATGATATAATATAATAAAAAAAATATTTAGCATTTCGTTAGCGATTACAAGAGACATAATTAGGTTTAAGAAATCATTGCAGAGTAAAAAAAGAAGGAAAATCCCGGAATAAGTCGAATAATTCAATTATTACATATTTCGGAGATTTTAAAATGGATGATCCAATTCCTTTCTTCTTATACTACTTTGGTATATTTTCTTCTACTATTTCTAATTAATTAATTCAAGTGTATTTATTGAGAAAGGAAATAGGGAAGAACAGCATGGGATAATTTATTGCTATTTAATGAAGTCACTTGATAAATAAGTTAAAACGAGTTATAATACTCATAAAATTAGGGAAAGAGGGGTTACTTTGGAACAGATTAACTTATTCGAAGATATTAAGGTACTTAAAAGCATCGACTATACTAATTTTCTCACATTAAAGCAAGTGGCCGACCTTCTTAATATAACATGGCAGACTGTAAGAAATTATATAAAGAATGGGGAATTGGAAGCATTTAAATTGAATGATGAAAGAGACTATAGGGTAAATCCAGTAGATTTACATAGATTTATAAAAGATAAATATATAAACAAGCACACTAGTATTGATGAAAATATCAGCGAACTTTTTATGAATAATAAGAATACAAAAGAATGTATCTTATATTATAAGAATAAGCTAAGCGAAAAGGAAGTTATTAATAGTATAAAGGATGTCGATTTGATTTGTATAAATAAGAATCATGAATTTGGATATCTAAACTCTATTTATAAAGGAGATAATCTCTATATTTTAAAGCAGCTTTTAAAAGAGTATAGAGAAAAAATAGATTTAGTATACATAGACCCACCTTTTGGGACTAATCAAGATTTTATAGCGTATGATGGTATTACAGGTTATTCAGATAAAATAACTGATGCAGAATTCTTAGAGTTTTTTAGGAAAAGACTCATAATATTAAAAGAGTTATTATCCTCGAATGGAAGTATATACGTACATATTGATAAAAAGATGGGACATTATGTAAAAATTGTAATGGATGAAGTATTTGGAGAAAAAAATTATGTAAATGAAATAACTAGGATAAAATGTAACCCAAAGAATTTTGCAAGAAAAGCGTATGGAAACTATACTGATATAATATTTTTTTATACAAAAGAAAGGGATAATAATATATGGAATGATATAACCATACCCTTAGAAAAATATAGGGAAGAAGAATTATTCCCTAAGTTAGACGAAAATGGTAGAAGATATACAACGCACCCTTTGCATGCTCCGGGAATAACAAAGGATGGGCCAACAGGTGGATTATGGAACGGAATGTATCCGCCAGAAGGACGGCATTGGAGGTATGCCCCAGAAGTGCTAGATGAATTACTTAATGCAGGTTTAATCGAATGGTCAGATACCGGGAATCCAAGAAAGATTGTTTATTTGAATGATCATAAAGGTAAAAAACCACAAGATGTATGGGAGTATAAAGATAAGGGAAGTAAGTATTCAACTTATCCCACAGAAAAAAATAGCGATATGTTAAAATTCATTATTGAAAATTCGTCGAATGAAGGCAGTATTGTGCTGGATTGCTTTGCAGGATCGTCTTCCACTCTTGTGCAAGCAGGAAAACTAGGTAGAAAATTTATTGGTATTGATTGCATGGAAGATGCAATCAATGTTGGGAAGAAGAACTTAACAAAAGAAAAAATATCATATAATTATTATGAAATAAAGGAGTAACAAAACTACTCCTTTATCGTTATGTACAACTATAAAGTTTTAAAGAAGTCATCTAACAATAAAGCTGAAATTGCAATTTCGCTATCATTTAAGCCTCTTATATCTTTTTGCATTTTTGTGTTTTTGCTTTTAATCCAACATACGCCATCTAAAATCACTATTCTAATTACTGTATACTTGCCTCTATTTTTGAAGCTGTTTGAAGTAATTAAGTGCAATGCATCTTTTAACTGTGCGTTTTGATGACCACCTTCATCGGTTAAAAATTTTGCCTCTCCTATAACAAATGTAGCTACCGGAGGGGTGTTAACTTTTACCACCATATCAAGACCTTTTTCGATATCTCCGGCACCTGTAGGTAAATCAACATTCAAATATTGTTTTACGAAAGTAACTAAATGATTATCTGAACCTTGTAATACAGATATAGAGTCAGAAGCTTCTAAAAAACTGATAAAATCTATATAAGACTTGTATTGCTTTCTAATCCAGTTTGGAAACATAGGGCCTATTTGCCTATTCGTTTCAATTGGTTCTTCAATTGATTCAATCATATTATCGAATCCTAGTGCATATATTCGATCACAAATTCTCGATATAGTTGCAGGTTGTGTATCAATAATATTATCTAACTCATTTAGAGGAACTCTTGTAAAATATGGTTTATATGAATCTTTTATTGGGAACTTTTGCAGGTTTAATAGTAATTTAAATAGACGTTTGTTGTCTCTAGCCTGAAAGGCTTTATGCAGTTCTAGTTTTATAATAGGATTTAGCATTCTTCTTTCATTATCAAGCATAGGGTATATACTATATAATCTATCTAAATATCCTACACTTTCATGTAAATTAAAGCTTCTCTCTGTCCATTTATTCAAACTTATCATCTCCTATCTTTTTTAAAAACGCTTATCTTGATGCCTCCGATGTTCATATAACAGTGAAGATAAAACTTATTATTATTAATAAAAATATAATTTTTAATCGTATAGGCGATAGGCATGCATACAACTAATTTTTGCTATTTCTGAGTTATTTAAATTATTTTCAAAGTCATAAAGCCATCTGATTGCACGCCTTAATCCCGCATCACCAAAGGATATTACATCAAGCCTGCCAAGAGAAAAATTAAAAACATCTCAGATGTCCACCTACAGATACCTTTGATTCTAGTCAGAACCTCTATGACCTTATTATCATCAAATAATTCAATATTATTAAAATCAAAAGTCTTTGAAACCAATTTTTCTGAGAATCCCTTAATATAAGATATTTT
>CAYXAT010000170.1:0-1317 GCA_964462065.1 uncultured Clostridiaceae bacterium
GCTTTATCCATAATATTAATAAAAGAGCCACTGTTATGGTTAAAAACAATAAAGGCGATTTCGTTGATAGCAAAGGCAACAGATATAATAAATTTTATGTGCCTCTTGGATTGCTTAAAAAGCAATAAATATGAAATCACCCTATATTTATTAAACTAATCCCAGTCAGAATCATCCCATTGTTTACTCCAGTCATAGTTATCTGATTCATCCCATTCTTCATGCCAAAGGTTATCATCCTCTTCTTCAGGTTTTTGTATATCCAAAGAATTATGGATAGCCTGTGCTATCTGCCATCTGTTGACAAATGCTGTTTTTACTGAAAAGGAGCATTTCTTATCAATTCCCAATTCTTTTGCAACAGCTATATAACCATCGGGATAGCCGCCTTTTTCTATAGCTAAATCATCATAACCTAAAGCACAGACAATCATTTTCAATGCTTGTTCTACGGTGACTTTATCTGAAGGACCGAATCTATTGTTACCATAACCATTTATTATTCCGCTTTCTTGTGCTACTAATATATATCTATTAGCCCAATGGGTTTTGGGCACATCTTCAAATTCCGAATATTTATCAATCAGCTCATATATATTTACTAAATCCGTCAAATTTTGAAATCTGCAAATGATTGTTGCAAACTCTGCTCTCGTTATGCTTTTATTAGGATTAAAATTTCCGTTTTCATCTCCTGTTATTATACCCATTTCATTCAGCTTACTGACGGCTTTTTCGTATGATGTGCTTTTTGCTACATCAGGAAAAGCGGCATTCACAGTACATATGTTAAAGATAATAACTAAGGCCAATAATCCATTTAAAAATTTAACTTTTTTCATATTCATACCTCATTATAGTTTTTTATTTATTCCTATTAATGGCTTTGATCCAACCTATATACGATTCCGTGGCATGGTTGTCCACTATAACCCTGTTAATAGCAGAGTTAACAACGAAAAATGTTGAAAGGTTGGCATAATCAGGCATATCCTTTGTATTATTAAAAAGGGTTACAAAGGAAACTCCTGCAACACATGCTTCGCCTTTAAGAGTATAAGCGGCTGCCGGCTCCATACTTTTTAGATAATCACCATTGTCTTTGGCTTGGATTGTCGCTAATCCGCTCATGCAATATTTATACAGTGAAAGATCATTGCGTTGCATATAATAATGCTGAGGTGTCGGCGCAAGAGAGTGCATGCTTTTTATTGCATTAGCCACTGAATTTTTACCGGCGGTTTTGAAATTCTTTTCTGTCAATATTGAGTATGTAGTTTTCATAGGGTCTGACAGATTCGTTTGTAAACGCACATC
>CAYXAT010000170.1:1417-3173 GCA_964462065.1 uncultured Clostridiaceae bacterium
ATATTGAGTATGTAGTTTTCATAGGGTCTGACAGATTCGTTTGTAAACGCACATCGAATACTCTTGTTATTCCGTGTTTTTGGTATTGCCATTTAGCTAAAGGCACTAATGTGACGAAATCATCATTATTTGCAAAGTTGAAAATGTTGTTTCTTTTATTCGGGGTTTTTGTGACATTAGGTGTCGCAAAAGTATAAGCAAAAAGATTGTTCTGGTTTACCACACTGCTATTCATCAGTCTTTCTGAAAGCAGGTTTGCAACTGCCGCACCTCTGCTATGGCCTGTAATAAGTACCTTCTTGTTGCTCCCGGCAAGAAGAGGTTTTACTTCATTATAAATTTTTTCCATTGCAGACAAGAAACCATAATGTTCGTTATAGAACATTTGTCTTTTGAACGCTATATCAAAATTACTATACCATTCTCCGCCTGATGTTCCTCGTATAGTAATAATGGCAAGGTCTTTGTTATTATGTTCCCCGTAAATATATGCTGCCGTATGGGGGTCTTGGGGATTCCATTTAAAATAATTGGTTTTCACATTGGTATTAAACCCGATGTCTGTGTATACTTTTTTTATGTTTTTTTCATTATATACTGTTGCCATTAAAACTGAGGCAAGCTCTGCCATTTCAGGATTATATAAAATCGGAGCTTTATCAAAATAGTTATCATTATATGCATAAACCATTTTTGATTTTTCGTTGATCTCAGCTATTTTATAATCTTTATCTGTGGGGGGCTTTAAGTTTACTCGGATTATATATCTGTTGCTCCTCATTTTTGTAGTGGCAGAAACAATTATTTCTGCTTCTCCTACACGGAGATCATTGTTTTTATTGGCGTTCACGACTAAGTATCCGTCTTTTATTGTTGCCGTTGCAAGGTATTTATTAGTAGAGACTATATCAATTTTATCTTCGCCGGTTTTTACTCTATCAAAATTAATTTTTATTTTCCTTGATTTCCCTAGAACAAGGTCTATATTTTTTGTTTCAAATCTTATATTTATCGGTTCCGTATTTATTATAGGATTTATAGGGTTAATAGAAGCAAACTCTTGTCTTATTAAGTTACCCATATAGATGATATAACCATCGGAAGTCTTACCCCAGGGATTGTTTACTTCATTATAAAATGTGGAAGTAATCTTTACCACTGTCCCGGTCTCTGGTATGGTTTTCACTATATCGCCTTTTGCCGATGCTTCATAACGCAAAGGTACATTATCAATTATCGTTCTATAGTCTCCTATAGATGGAAGGGGGTCTCTTTTGAAACCGCATTTAGTACATTGATCACCTTTGAAATCGTGGGCTTCTTCAGTTTCAATGTTCTCTGTTTTTATAATTATTCCGCAATCGGGACATTTATGCTGAACTGTTTTAATAGCTTTATGTATACTGCCGGAGTGTTTTTCATAGACTGTTTTTATAGTGCTTTTTGTTGGTGTATTGTTATGTCTGCATTCTGTAATAGGCGCTTTTGTTGTAAGATTGCCGCTGTAAATCCAATAACCGTCATTAGTCTTGTACCAGGTGTTTCCGGCAGAGTTTACAGTTTGGTATGCAATTTTTACTTTATCACCACTATTTGCCAACTTGTATTCAGTTTCCGGTATGCCGTAAGGTGCGGTTCTGATCTTGGTTTTATCGGCTATTATATACATTGTCGTATTATTGGCGGTAAGCTGCAATTTAAATTCCTCACCGCATAGGGAACATTTCCCCGCGGAATCATATTTATGGGAGCATTT
>CAYXAT010000171.1:0-3172 GCA_964462065.1 uncultured Clostridiaceae bacterium
GCGTGGTCTCTCCGGTTATCTATAGTATTGTACGGACGTTAAAAGCAAGACGAAATGTAAACAGAGGATTGCCCATAGAAAAGCCTACATTGGAAAGCGCCAGAAAACGCATAATTATAACCCATGGTACGACACTTGTGATTACGATTATCATTGCGTTAGCAATAATAGCAGATTGGTATTTTAGACCGCAGGTCGTAGCAATATCATTATCAGGACCAATTATAGGTACTGCAATAGGATTAATTCTTAGATATTTTATAAAAAGAAAAGGTACAGATAAAAAAGACAGCGTTTTATATGTGACTTTTGCCATATTAGGTGTGTTGTTTTTATCTGCTATTTTAAACTCTGTGCTTAGTGGGCTTAATATAGATTCCGGCTACAAAAATGATACTATACCCGAGGGGTACCCCATGATTACATTATCAGATTTATCGGGAAGCTCACAAACAGGCACGTTGGTGAGCAGAGAGTTTAATGCCGGTATGAGCCCCGTCACTCCCAAGCATTATAGTTATTATGAGCTCCTTCGGAATGACAATGGAATAAAGGAAAGCATAAGCGTTAAATACTATAAAACCATTAATCCCCGTTTTGCTTTGAAGATATTTAACGGTATAGTATCTGAGTTAAAAGAGGGCATAAAGTGGAAGGGCATGACTTTTTTAGAAAGAACTATAATTTCAGATGATGAGATGAAGTATTTATGGAAGGCAGATAATCTGGCACTTACCAAAGAGCGGGATGAAATTATAGTTCAAAAGGGGAATATAGTAGTTCGATTGTTCGGAGATATAGATTTTGAAGATAGATATATTAGGGAGATAATTATCGATAGGTTTTTTACTAATTGATGAGCACACATTATGTTTCTAATGCACTATTTGAGTTTGCGCCAATAATGCCCCCAACACTCTGTTACTATTTTTCTTGCGGCGAATAGTGTTATGGAAGAAGGATCGAGGGAAGGTGCTACTTCTACGATATCCATGCCTATTACGTTTAGATTAAAGAACTCATAGAGCATATCCAACAGCTCCCGAGAACATAGTCCGCCGAATTGGGGGGTTCCGGTCCCCGGTGCATAGGCAGGATCCAAACCGTCAATATCTACGGTAATATAAATATTATCAAAGGCTTTCATTGTTTCCAATACCTTTTTGCATGTTCCTTTAACACCGATTTCCCTGATTTCCCTGGCTGATAGGATATTCATTTCTTTCCCTTGAATGAATCTGTGTTCCTGAAGTTCAATGGACCTGAGCCCCAAGAAGTAGATGGAGGTCAGACTTTCCACATGTTCCAGTTCTATTGCCCTTCTTTGAGTACAGCCGTGGGAGTATTTATCACCGTCCATCTCATCGCAAAGGTCAAAATGAGAATCGAAATGTATAATTCCCAAGCTGCCATCAATGGTTCTATCAATACATTGAAGCACGGGAATCGTTGTAGAATGGTCTCCCCCAATCATTATAAAGAATTTTTTATTCTTAACGCATTCTGCGATTGGTTGTTCAATCTTACTTGCTATTTCAGGGATACTTTCACCTGAAAAGTTTCCCAGGTCCAGTACCTTTTTATTTTCAAAGTTTTCAAATCTTTCTGTTGTAGGATCTATTGTATAGGTTATTTTTCTAAGCTCATCGGGAGCTTTGGCTGCGCCTGCTCTGAAGCTGACGCCTTTGTCATAAGGAATACCAAATATCACTGCATCCGAATCTTTTATTGTAATGCCGGGGGTATTCAGCCTTGCCCAAATTTTTGAATCCATATGAAGGTTTTCCATAATGTCTGCCCCTTTCAGTTTGTTTTATGTTTACATATTATCATACAAAGGGAGAGTTTTGAATAAATAACACTTTCACATGTTTATTAATATCCGGTTTTTACATATCTATGGCAGTTTGTTGGATATAGTGTTAAACTATTTTGTATAATTATAATAGGGTCATGATATAAACGAGGATTTATAATGCATACCATATAGACAGTCCAAAAATCGTGATTTATTATAGTGATATCAACAAATAAGTATGCCCGGAAAAGGGCTGCTATATCTATACTTCAATTAAATTAAGGATACATTAATAAGATACGCACGGGTTTAGATAATAATGGGAGAATAAAATGAAAAAAGTAATAAACAAAACACTAATATTTTTAATTACAACTGCTGTTATATCTTTTATGATAGTTGAGGTTTTGATACTTATTGAGGGACGAAATGAGGCGACTGAAAAAGTAGATTATGTAATAGTGTTGGGTGCAAGGCTATATGGGGATATTCCTTCGCCTGCTCTTTTAGAAAGGCTTAAAGTATCCAATGATTATTTGCTTGAAAATGAAGATATAATGGTTATAGTTACCGGAGGACAAGGCCCCGATGAATATATATCGGAAGCTCAAGCAATGAAAGACTATCTAATTGTGAATGGTATTGATGATAACAGGATAATTGTTGAGGATAAAGCCACAACAACCTTTGAAAATCTGAAGTTTAGCTTAGATAAAATTAAAGAATTGGATGCTAATAGTGGTCTCAAGACATTAATTGCTACAAATAAGTATCATTTATTCAGGGCAAAGTTTTTAGCAAAAAGATTAGGCATGGTGCCCTACGGACTACCGGCTAAAATTCCTCCGACAATTATTATTAAGTCATATATCAGGGAGTATTTCGCATTTATTAAATCAGTAATTTTTGATAAATAGCGAAGAAAGGAATAGCAAGGAGTCTTGACATGGATTCATTTGATAAGGATTTGTTAAATCAAATTATTGATGAAGTAATGAGCCGGGATAATTTGCATAAATCCGATCAACTTTCAAAAATACTTCCGGTGTTTAGGGAGAGATATATATTTAAAGATATGGGAGGGGATACAATGGATAAAGAATTGAAATGCTTACGTTGTGGTAAACCTATGATATTGGCAATGAGTGACAGAATACAGTTGGGAGATAAAGCTATACCCTTTTCCCACTTTGCATCTGGTTCACTGAAGGTTGATATTTACTATTGTAAAGAATGCGGCAAGCTTGAATTTTATAACGATAAACTTCTCAAATAGCCTTAAAGGTGATTAAGTGCTATTTTTGCCTATATATCTGGGATGTACTTAAATAAAGTAACTAAAAATATTTATATTACAGCGATAATTGAGTGTTA
>CAYXAT010000172.1:0-3134 GCA_964462065.1 uncultured Clostridiaceae bacterium
TAAAAAAAACATACTTGGCCAAATGGGTATTATGCATGTTAACTTCGGCTTTAATAGTTTTTTTCAGATTTTATGTACCATATTCAGTTTTTTATCTTATAGCGTTTGCAGTCGCAGGTTGTGTTGAGCTTTTAACTGATCTTATCGATACTAAAAAAGGGAAAACTAATGGTTTAAATAAAGAAGAATATATTGGAATGAGGAGCATCGTACAAGATATGATTAATAATCAAATTAAAGGCAGGGAAAATAGCACGGAAGAAGTCGATAAAACTGCTAATATAATAAAAAAGCAAGATAAAGAGTTATCGAATAAGTACAAAGAAAAGAAGAAACCAAAGGTTCCCAATATAATAGATAGTAAACGATTGTATAATCAACAGGAATTTTTAAAAGAAAGTGAAAATGGAAATATTTTTTTAAGCAACCTTTTACGAAATAACCTTAACAAACCAAATCGTACTAAAAGATAAGGTAGAAATATCCAGACCATATATGCTAGAGCTATGCATCAAATATGGATCCTGGATATTTGTATTTAATAGATTGGTTTTAACTATACTTATAGCTCGCAACTATTTCACCAAAGTAAAGCACGTGATAGTCGTTGTTTAAGTAATGTTTATTATTTATTGTGTCATCAAGTCCCTCCTTATTCATAAACTGGTCATATGATATTTTACATTCGTAGTGATAATCACATTCTTTTATAATGGGTGAAGTGACTTTATCAGCTTCTGCATATGTTAATCCGCATTTTTTGATTTTATCCACGTCCCTGCCGGAATGTTCACCGCAGTATTCCAATTCTTTTTCAAGGCTTTTTTCTATAGGGATACTTACCGTAAAGTCTTTGGCATCGGAGATAAGGTTATGTGTATATCTTGATTTCCTGACTGCCACCATCATTATCGGCCTATTCCATATAACTCCGAAAGTGGCCCAACCAATAGTCATTGTATTAACTTTTCCATTGTTCTTCACGGTTAAAAAAGCACCTTTGGGTAGTTGTTTTAGTACCTTGTTCAAATCTTCATTAAATTCAATTTTGCTTCTCATATAATCACCTTTCTTCCAATTTTGAATTTATCGTAGCAAATGCAGAAAGAGTTTTCAATCAAATATTTTAGTTACTTTTATGTTACTTCTTTTATAGATTACTGCGAATAAGCCTAAGGCTAGAAGTTAACAAATACGCCCATTGGATGCAATCAATTAGTTAAAACAGTTCGTTTTATCTTCTCTTTTTTACTATATTTCTTTTTGTTACTGTGGGCAAATGCTCCGGAAGGTGATGTATTACTATCTTGTTAAAGCTTTTATCATATGTAAAATAGATTCTTAATGTACCCGCCGGATCTGATTTATCATAGTTTTTGTTAGGCTTGTTCCTTATATGCATTTTCAATTCAATTCTTTTGCCTGAGCCTTCAGGATATTCGGGAAAATATGCATCATAATTCTTTTTTGTAGATTTACTACTATCATGTGCGTATTCCAAACCGAGCTCTTCCAGATTATCCTGTAAAGATTTCATTTGGTTTTTCTGATAGTTTTCAGACAAACATCTTATTGCTCCGCAAAGCAAAGGAATATTTTTAAATTTACCTGTATTTAACGATTGCTTTGCCTTTTTTGTTAAAACTATAGTGTCTGCATAATTGTTTTCAATCCAGCTAGCAATACCTTCAATTTTTTCAGGCAAACTTTTATAGAACATTAAATCTTTTTTTAAATCTGATACGCTTTGTTCCGATGAATAATAATAATCAGTATGTTCTTTTTGAAGATAAGTTTTTTCCGCCATCAGTTTACTTATTCTATTTTCAAACTTTTGATTTGTGTTTAGCAAATCTTCAATAGTACTACACATAGCGTTATTTGATTGTTCAAGCTCTGAAATCTTCTTTTCTTTTATAGAGAGTTCCTCTTTAAGAGAGCTATACTGGTCAGTCAAGTTTCTGCTCTTAGATAAAAACCTTTGTTCAAAAGCTCGGGCATCATTAAGAAAAAGAACTTTGCCATAATTTATAAAATAATTATTTTTTGGGAATTTACTTAGACGTATGATAAATTCTTTTTCAAAGCTGCCTGCCTCATCCCGACTCTTTTTATAAGTAAGTATTTCTTCTTTTGTGTAATGCCAATTATTATAATAATGCTTATTTTTGGGCATTATAACGGCCAACTCTCCGCCACAAGGAGATAGTTTATGATTTATTTCTTTGCTTATTTTTTCAATATCTTCTGTTTTGACATAATAGGTATGAGCGAAACCAACCGTGCCTGCTGAGATTTCGTCAATATCAACAACATTTTTGGTATGTTCAATTACGTTGTCTTCTAAATGGGGAAGCTTAGTTCTAAAGGTGACACCCATCGGAGTTGCGGAATGGGAAATATCAATTTTGCTAAGGACTGCATCGGATACATGTATCGGCGGTTTTGCTATTGGTATATTTCCTGGTTCAGTTATTAAAATAATTGGCATCTGTCTTTTTTTATTATTTATTAGTTTTACAATATTTCCGATGGCTGTATTCATATATGGAGATATTACAATTGGTACGATTTGCTCAATACCTATTGTGCTTATAAGCATTTTTACTATTTTCAACCTGAATACTTCCCAGTCTTTTTCTTCACAGTTTATTGGTTGAATACAATAAGTTTTGAAGCCGCATTCAAGTTTGTTTCCGGTAATACGGTAAGCTATATTTGTTTGAAACATTCGACCCGGGATAGGTTCTCTGTTATCCGGCGACCCGGGATTAGGTCCCATATCCGGCTCCAGTAACTGAAGTGCCCACACTCTTTCTTCGTGAATATAACAGGCATCAAGAGTGTATCCTTTGTCTATTCGGAAGGTAAATAGCGACTTAAGGTCTGTTTTATCTGAAAACTGTATTTCTTCGGGCATTTCAGAAATGTTTCTGAACCTGCTTTGCAACCATAAAAATGTTTGTTTAATAGCAGTTAAAAGCTTAGTATCCGCTTCACTTTGATTTGAAACGGGTGAGTATGCATATAATTGATATGATAAATATGCCTCATTTGGAACTAATGCAAGAGGTTTGTGACCGGATCCTTCTATCATAAAAATGCCCCCTTATTATTAATCATTTTTATGAAAA
>CAYXAT010000173.1:0-3100 GCA_964462065.1 uncultured Clostridiaceae bacterium
TCCATCTTAAGCTTTGTTATGTCTCCTTTTATTATTTCTATTCGGTCGCTCATACAACTCATCTCCTCTACATGCAATTTAGTTCTTTATGCAAAGTTTAGAATGATTAATCATATAGAAAAAACCACAGTATATCAAATAAGCAACAATTCAAACAAATCCAAGGGCTATTAAATCTTTATCATGGCTTCCATCACATCTCTTGCTTATAATTCGAATACTTCTCCCGGTTCCAAAACCATGGGAATAGTTTTCGTTTCATCCCTCACACTTTTAGCAAATATTTCGGGATCCTGTTTTATTGGGGGAAAAGTATTGTAATGCATGGGTATTACATGTTTCGGCTCCATCATCTTCACTGCTTTTAATGCATCCTCCGGGCCCATTGTATAAAAGTCACCAATAGGGAGCATTGCCAAATCTATATCCTCGTCTCTTAATAGATTCATATCTAACATAAGGCCTGTATCCCCGGCATGATATATTTTTTTTCCTCCTATTTCAATTATAAAACCGCAGGCAAAACCTCCAGGCAGACCGCTTCCGTGAAATGCTTGGAAATATTTTATACTGCCGAATTCGGTTTTAACTTTGCCGCCTATATGACCGGAAACAGTTTCAACATCTTCTTCTCTAAGTTTTCCTCCCAGTTCATTAGTTGTATAAACTTTCGCTTTTGTTCTCTTTGCCATTTCCACGGCGTCCCCCAAATGGTCGCCGTGAGCATGACTTACCAATATATGTGTTGGGTTCAAGTCTTCTGCTTTTACTTTAGATAAGGGGTTGTCATTGATATAAGGATCAATAATTATAGTAAAGTTTCCCTCTTCAATCATAAAACAAGCATGACCTATAAAGCTAACTTTCATTCAAACATCTCCTTCATTAATAATATACATTATTAGCCGTTACTTATACATCGCTTAAATTATACAACTGCTAACCCTCACATCTTTTACGACTATTGTTTAATATTTGTATTATTTTAGCCTGCCTATCAAGGTTAGCAAATCACTGAACACTCCGTAGGCGGTCTGTTCTATTTCCGGGTTTCTTTCTACCATACAAATCTCACCCATCAAATCCGTTGTTATAGACAGTATTGATGTGGTTGAATCCACATTGCTGAATATATCCTCATTTTTTACAAAACCCGGATAAACCCTACCTTTTATAGTATTACCATCATAGAATCCTTCACATAGAAGCTTCAGCTTCCCGCCTTTATTCTTCGCATCTGCCAAATCCTTTGCAGTAATATGTGCAATACCGATTCTATCGATATCCGGTGGTGTTACATTGCCGTCCATTAGAACATTAATTAGGGCTGCAGTCTTTCCCACCGCATCCCAACCGTCTATATCCAAGGAGGGATCCGACTCTGCAAAACCTCTTCTTTGTGCTTCTTTCAATGCCGAATCAAAATCAGAACCCGCTTCCATTTCTTCCATTATAAAATTCGTTGTGGAGTTTACTATACCTTTAAAAGACAAGACCTTGCAGCCCGGCAAGTTATTCCGAACCATATTAAAGACAGGGGCCCCATCCAATACGACTGTTTCATGAAGAAAAGATAATCCCTTTGAATCAGCCAATCCCTTCAGTCTTTTATATGCCCAGGCAATAGGTCCTTTATTTGCTGTTATTATATGCATATGGTTTTCTATTGCGGTTTCCATATGAAACATGGCGGGCTGGCCGTCTTTTATTGATAAAGTGCTAAGCTCTACCAACACATCCGCCTTGGAGTTTTTAATAGCCTCAATCGAGCTGAGTTGCATCAATTGAGGATTATCAGCGGAAAATTTGCCGAAAGTCTCCGCCTCTTTTAAAGCCTCTGCGATATCCACTCCGCCCGGTGCATATAAAGTGCCTTTTGACCTGGTGGCAATGGTATTTATAATGACTTCGTAATCATATGTTTCTTTAATTTTTTGGCTTTGTTCTAAAAGCATTTTGCAAAATGCTCTTCCCGCATTTCCAAACCCTATCATGCATATAGAGAGTTTTTTGCTCATTTAAATTACACCACCTGTTTAATAATAATTTTATTATATCATCGCAGTCCATTTAAGTGAACAAAACATATTTAAAGAGTTGTTTTGGAATGAGTATTAGTACGGTATTACCTCATTATTGAAATCATCCACATCACAATACTTGGATATGATATCCAGATGTCTCTTGGACATGGGAGGGCAAACACGCATTATATTATTTATGACACCATGTATACTGCTGTCATCTACTTTTTTGGCTATAACATCATCACCATAATACATATCCTCGCTGCTCAGAGATTCATATATAGTATCTACCATGGGAATTTTCATAACTGTATCATCTTTTACGCATTTGTCTGAAAAGTATAAATTCCCATTATCAATTATAAACTGCCCAAATACATATTCCTTTTTAGTTCTGCTCTTTCCCTTGATGCAATCATATTTAGTATGCTCTACATGTTTTAAATCAAGAATATGTCTTTCCTTGTCCCGCGTCAAAACACACCTCGGCCATAAGCTCATAATTGTTTTTTTCATGTGCATAGTTAAGTCTTTATCAAATTCTGATATAAACTGCTTTATTGATAAAGTCTTTTTCATATTATAATTTTTCTTCACAAATTAGACTTTCCTTTCTTTTTAATATTATTTTTATGTAAGAAAAACCACCTTCTAAAAAGGTGGTCTCTCTTAATGCTCTAACTTAAATTTTAGTCACATTAACGGCTTGCGGGCCTTTAGCACCCTGCTCGACCTCAAGCTGTACCTGTTCACCTTCTTCAAGACTTTTGCGTCCTTCCACTCCTGTTATAGCAGTATAGTGGACAAACACATCCTTTTCACCTTCGATTTCGATAAAACCGAAACCTTTTTCTGAGTTAAACCATTTAACTGTTCCTGTTTTCATTAGCTGTCCTCCTAAAACAAAACACCGCATAACCAAAACTTTTCATTTTTTGCATTTACATTACCTATGCATTATTGCTGAATTAAATTTTCATTATTTAAAAGTGTTTTAAATATATTATTATTATACCACAAACACAAAAATTTAGCAGGGTTTATTTATACTCATCGCCAATTCTTACCTTTTA
>CAYXAT010000174.1:0-3098 GCA_964462065.1 uncultured Clostridiaceae bacterium
AACTTAATTTAACATGATTTAATAAAACTCATCGAAAGTTACAATAATAAAATAAAGACAACAAAACCTATGTAAGATTATTCTAATGTCCGGTGCAAATGCAAATGATTTAGGATGAAGGTGAAGAAATGAATCAGCTTTCTTTAATATTGGTCTCAGTATTTATGGGTGCAATAGGCCAAATTCTATTAAAAGCCGGTGCTGATAAGTTGGGAGAATTCGATTTGTCTCTTGGGGCTTTTTTCCCAAGTATGATATCGATAATTAAAATACCTACAATTGTTATAGGCGTTATATTTTTTGTTTCCAGTTTTCTTTTATGGATTAAAATATTGACAAAATCCGAACTCAGTTATGCTTATCCCATGGTCAGCTTAAGCTACGTAATAGTCGGGATTGCCTCTGCTGTATTCTTTAATGAACCAATTACAATTAATAAAGTATTAGGCATGGGTGCAATTATAGCCGGAGTTTTTATTCTGAACAAGTAAAGAAATTTCAAAAATTTAATAAAGATCCTGCTAACCCCCCGGGCATAACAATAACCAAGACAGGTATGCTTACTAATTAATCCTTATTTAAGAATGGCATTTATTATATTTTTTGCCCTGATAGGTATCTCTTTCAATAAACCTGTCATCTATAGCATTTAAAACTTCCCATTTATTAAGGCTCCATTTGGGTCCTATAAGCGTCTTCCGCGGTCCGTCTCCGGTAAGCCTATGAATCACCATTTCCTTTGGTATTCTTTCCACGGCATCCACTATTAAATCTACATATTCATCCTTTTCTAATAAAACCAACTGTCCTTTTTCATACAATTCAACCATGGAGGTGTCTTTTAAAAGATGAAGAAGATGAAGCTTTATACCCTGAGTATCCGTATCGGCTATAAAATCAACAGTTCTCAGCATATCCTCCCGGTTTTCCCCAGGCAAACCCAAAATACAATGTGTAACTATATCTATGCCCGCTTCTTTTAAGTTTTTCACGGAATCTATATATGAATTTAAGGTATAACCGCTGTTTATAAGCTTTGTTGTATTTTCATTTACAGTCTGCAAACCTAATTCAACCCATAGGTAAGTTTTTTCATTAATCTCTTTCAAAAGTTCAATAACATCGGGGGGTAAACAATCCGGTCTTGTGGCAATTGCTATGCCTACAAGGTTTTCTTTATTTATTATAGAATAATACCTTTCGCGTAATACGCTTATAGGTGCATAGGTGTTTGTGTAAGCCTGAAAATAGGCAATATATTTGCCGGCTTTCCACTTTTTCATCATTATCGCTTTAGCCTCGTCAAACTGCATGCTAATATCATCCAATGCAACAGTAAAATCACCGGAGCCTCTCGAACTACAAAATATACATCCGCCTTTTGATATGCTTCCGTCTCTGTTCGGGCATGTAAAGCCGGCATCTAAGGAAATTTTAAAAACCTTTTCTCCGAACTTCCTTCTTAAAAAGCAATTTAAACTATGATATCTTTTATCGTCCCATTCCATCACCATAACGTTGCCCGCCTTATCATCAGTTTTTCTATATCTATTATACAGCAAGTATGGAACATATCATACCAAAGATGGTAGACAGAGTCTTCTATCCCAACTGCTTTAAATATCGGTATATATTATCAATTCAAAAAGAGTGCGTAATTGATGTTTTTATACGTAATACTCTTTTCTGCATTAAAAATTTTTATTTCGCTGTTAACAACCCTGGCATAAAGATTCTAAATGTTAACGAAATAATAAAGCTTTAAAGCAACGATATATCATGCTTCCCGCAGATGTTTATCATCTCTTCCGGCCATACAGAGGCTTGTATTTCACCTATATGGGCCTTTTTCAAAAAGAACATGCATATTCTTGATTGTCCGATACCCCCACCGATGGTAAGCGGCAGCTTATCCTCCATAACCATCTTATGATATTCCAAATTCAATCTATCTTCACAACCGGATTTATTTAACTGTTTTAAAAGCGTGTCCTTATCAACTCTTATCCCCATGGATGAGAGCTCCAATGCTATTTCAAGTACCGGGTACCAAAATATAATATCCCCGTTTAATTCCCAATCATCATAATCCGGCGATCTTCCGTCATGCTTTTCTCCCGACTTTAGTTCACTCCCTATTCCCATTATAAAAACCGCACCTTTTTCTTTTGCAATTGCATCTTCTCTTTCTTTGGGAGTCTTCATCGGGTATAGGTCTTCAAGCTCTTGAGCCGTAATAAAGAAAATATCTGCAGGCAGTATTGGCTCATAATCTTCATATTTATACATTAAATAATTTTCCGTATTTTTAAAGACTTTATAAATTTCATTTACTATGTGCTTTAAATAATCAATATTTCTATCTTTTATATCAATTCTTTTTTCCCAATCCCATTGGTCCACATAAATAGAATGCAGATTATCCAAATCTTCATCACGCCTTATTGCATTCATGTCTGCATATAACCCTTTGCTATTTTCAAAACCGTACCTGTAAAGCGCCATCCTTTTCCACTTGGCAAGAGATTGGACTATCTCAACTTTTTTCCCCATCATCGCTTTAGCGTCAAAGTCTACAGGTCTTTCCACACCGTTTAAATAATCATTTAATCCCGAGTCTACAGTAACAAATAAAGGGGCTGAGACTCTGGTCAGGTTCAACTGTTCGGATAGATTTCTTTCAAAATAGTCTTTGATTTTTTTTATAGCTATTTGTGTTTCTAAAATGTCATGCATGGCCTTGTAACCCTTCGGTTCCATAAAAGTAACTTTTCCCAATGTTAATACCTCCAAAACTTTAAAGTAATTAAAAAAGCCCTTCATCCCGTATAGGACGAAAGGCATAACTTCCGCGGTACCACCCAATTTAACTAAAAGTTCTCTTTGCAGATACGGAATGAAAATTCATTCGATATCTTCCATTTAATAACGGTATGGCGCCGTTTAAGCCTACTTTCTTCTGATTTCGGTTAAAAACTCCCGGATGTTCTTCAACAAGGCTTTCGTATCAGCTTCTCACCGCCGCCGACTCGCTTTGACTACATTCCTTGTCTACTCTTCCTATCATTGTTTGTAACTATGTATTTTAATAAATTATA
>CAYXAT010000175.1:0-1099 GCA_964462065.1 uncultured Clostridiaceae bacterium
CCTTTAAATCTGAGCAGTAATTCTATTTGTTCCTCGCCTCTCAGTTTTCCGAATCTTCCTTTCTTATAGTTTTCGTAGAATTTCTTAGGTCTTTCAAAGCTTTCATCTGTGAACTTGACTTCCTGTATTCTGGATATCCTAAGATCCCTTATCGAGCCCCTCAGATAGCAATGTCCTATGAGGTGGTAGCAACCTTCATAGATTTCAATTATATAAGGTGCGAATTCTCTTTCTGTTACCTCATTTCTATTGAAGGAATAGTATTTTATAAGGAGTCTTTTTTTCAGTTCAATCCCTTTCCTTATGCTTCCTATTATTTCTTCGTTTAAATGTTTTTCCAAACCGATATAGGATTCCTTGACTTTTAAAAGTTCATTGAGCATTTCTATATAAGCTTTATCTACTTGAGGCAGGTTATTGATAATCTTATCTATCATATAACCGGCTGTACATCCTATATCCAACATGGAGTATGATTTTAGAAGTTCTTTTATGAAATGAAACGATATGAGTTCCGAAGGTGAGAAAATTATGTTATCTACTCCGAATTTCTTTGCCATATAATAATTTTTGCCATTTCTTTTTTCTTCAGTAACAAAAAAATTACCGGTAGACAAAAAGTCTATATCCCGCTCCAAAGTTCTTTTGCTTACATCTATGCCTATTATATTCAATTTCTTTTCAAGTTCACTTATTCTATAGCCTTGTATACTTTCAGACAATAACGATAAAAGATATAACTGTCTTTCGATTTGAGAAATATCACGCATTAGAATCCTCCCGCTTCCATAATTCTTGCATGTATAATATCATGGTCAGGTTATGGATATTTTTGATATGTTCGGACTATATTTGTATAATTTGACATGAATTTGGGGGAATCCTGCATATTTTTAAGAATATTCTAAACCATTGTTGTTTGGATTATTTTTATACTTAAAAACCATTTCCCAATTGTTGCATTTATATTATATAATTGTAGAAAACTAGATTTAAATAGTTAATAAAAGGAGTTACGATTTTGATGCCTATAACGCATGATTTATATCAATACAGCACATATGCAAATCAAATCAATCTTTCGTTTCATCAATATTTA
>CAYXAT010000175.1:1199-3093 GCA_964462065.1 uncultured Clostridiaceae bacterium
ATAAGTTAAATACTCTTATTAAAAAACCCGGCGAAAAACTAGTCTCAGATTCTTTTGAATTGGAGTTCATAAGCTATCCCTCAGAAATGCATCTGTGGGAAGGTCTGTTAGCCATAGAAAATAGGAGAGGCATCTTTTTTAGTAGTGATATAATGATTCGCTTCGGTGAATCCGGTGGTAAGGTAGTCGATTCCGATTGGAAGACTGAAATAGATAATATATCATCAGCCCAAATACCTGATCCTAATTTACTAATTCAGCTGCAGACAGCACTGAGAAAATACGACCCTAACTTTGTAGCAACAGGGCACGGCCCTTGCCTTAGGCTAAAATAGTATTTATATATTAAGAAGAGGTGATTAAATAATGATTGATAAAAAACTTTTAGAAGTATTAACAACTCCGCCGGATGCTGCATGTACAATAGTAACTGAAGGCCGGGATGGTCCCCATGCCGTGAATTCCTGGAACAGTTATATACA
This sequence comes from uncultured Clostridiaceae bacterium, assembly GCA_964462065.1. Lineage (GTDB taxonomy): Bacteria > Bacillota > Clostridia > Lutisporales > Lutisporaceae > JAAYKT01. The sequence continues at coordinate 1,682 of CAYXAT010000175.1, forward strand.
AATAACATATGAAGGTTGTTTGCTTATCCCCGTTGGCAGAATGAATAAAACGGAAAAGAATATTGAAAACAATAGTAGTGTGCTTTTAACTATCGCAAACAGAGAGGTTCAAGGTAAATCTTATAAAGGTACCGGGTTCTTGGTTAAAGGCACCGCAAAATTTGTTAATGATGGTTCGGATTTTGATACTACCAAAGAAAAGTTCCCATGGGCCAGGGCAGCCTTAAAAATAACTATCATCTCGGCGGAGCAGACTTTATAATATGGTTTAGATGGTTCCTCCCACCAATACGGTGGGATTTCCTTTCATTTAATGTTTTATCTGTAAACCTTAAGTTCTTCTTCTCCGCTATGTATTCTTAAAACGCCCCGGACCATTGCTTCCATTTCATTCTCTCCGGGGAATACCTTTATGGGTGCAATGAACCAAACTCTGTCCTTAATCCATGATACGAATTCATTGTCATATGCAACCCCACCCGTCAAGACTATTGCATCTACATTTCCTTTTAGAACTGTTGCGGCGGCTCCTATCTCTTTTGAAATTTGATAAGCCATGGTTTCATATATCAGTTTGGCATACTCATCCCCTGCTTTAATCCGCTTTTGAATTTCTCTGCCATCATTGGTTCCTAAATAGGCTACCAGGCCCCCGCCGCCGGTAATCTTTCTTTTTATTTCTTCTTTTGTGTACTCACCGGAAAAACACATGTCCACCAAAGAACCAACAGGAAGACTCCCCGACCTTTCAGGTGAAAAAGGGCCGTCACCGTCTAAAACATTGTTGATATCTATAATCTTCCCTTTTTTATGGGTGCCTACAGAAATACCGCCGCCTAAATGGGCTACTACGAAATTATAATCGCTGTATTTACCTCCCAATTCAAATGCAGCCAATCTTGCCACAGCTTTTTGGTTCAACGGATGATCTTTTGCCTTTCTCTCTATCTCCGGTATCCCGGAAATCCTTGCATATTCCTCAAGTTCATCCACTACCACCGGATCAACTACATAGGCAGATATGCCTAATTCATTTGCAATGGCATCTGCTATAATAGCCCCCAAATTGGAAGCATGCTGCCCCATAACCCCTATTCTCAAATCCTCTTTCATGGCATCATTTACTTTATATGTACCGCCCTCTACAGGTTTCATATTGCCCCCTCTGCCTACAATTGCACTGATATCCTTAAGGTTAATGCCATGCTCTTTGACGGTATTCAATACAATATTTTTTCTGAACTCGTATTGTTCGCTTATTTTATAGTATTTCCCAATCTCTTCTGCTGAATGGAAAACATTTTTTGTGAAAATTGATTTATCATTCTCATAAAAAGCTACCTTAGTTGACGTGGAACCGGGATTTATCACCAAGATTTTTAATATACTCTCCATGCCTCATCCTCCGTTTT
>CAYXAT010000176.1:0-3093 GCA_964462065.1 uncultured Clostridiaceae bacterium
ACGGTTAGCTTCGATTACCTCCAGACCTTTATTCATCATAGTTGCCGAATCTATAGTAATTTTCTTCCCCATAACCCAATTGGGATGATTCAATGCCTCAGCAATTGTAACCTTTGTAAGCTCTTCCTTGGTTTTATTCCAAAAGGGACCGCCCGATGCCGTCAATATCATTTTAAAAACCTGATTATTTTCTCCTTCCATGCATTGAAAAATAGCTGAATGTTCGCTATCAACAGGTATTATTCGGGCATTATTTTTAGCGGCTTCTTTCATTATTAATCTTCCTGCAGTTACAAGAGTTTCTTTATTTGCCAATGCAATTTTTTTGCCCTTTGCTATCGCAGAATAAGTTGGTATTAAAGCTGCTATGCCTACAATTGCGGATACAACTAAATCTGCATTTTCATAGACAGCTGCTTTAATAATACCATCTTCTCCTGAAAGTATTTCCGTTTTGTTGTTGCTTAATCTTTTGAGTTCATTGTATTTGTTCATATCGGCAATCACCGCTAAATCCGGTTTAAACTCTTCTATTTGTTCGATGAGAAGCTTAGTATTGGAATTTGCAGTTAGTGCAACCACTTTAAAAATATCTTTATTATTCCTTATTATATCCAAAGTTTGTTTTCCGATTGAACCCGTTGAACCTAAAACAGTTATATTTATCATTTTACCTCCGATCAACATTTATACAAGACTATGAAAGCGAATAATACCTTCGATTATAAAAACAATTTAATATAAAAGTAAACTGTCGGTGCCGTAAATAGTATACTATCAAATCTGTCTAATATACCTCCATGACCCGGTAAAACATAACCGAAATCTTTAATATTGCAAAACCTTTTAACTGATGATGCAAATAAATCTCCAATTTGCCCGGTTATTCCGGATAAAAATCCAATAATTCCGTAATGGAACAAAGGAATTTCAAAACCCAGTTTTTTAAATAATATGCCGGCAATTAAACTAAAAAATATACTGCCGAAGATGCCCCCTATGGATCCTTCAATAGTTTTTTTAGGGCTTATTTTCGGACATAGTTTATTTTTCCCGAAATAAACTCCCGCAAAGTAAGCAAATGTATCAGACAGCCAAGCAGTTACGAAAGGCAGCCAAACCAAAGCCCTGCCATAAATTCCGCTGCTTAAAAATAGCACAATACTGAACATAAACGTTATATAAACCAAGCCTAAAATTGTTATGGCAATATCTATAATATTCTTATCTTTTCTAATGATGTCGAAGAATAAAAGTAATAAAACGATAAACAGCAGTATAGGAAACATCAAAATATAGCTTCTGTTAAAAGCAATTATATAATAATATGCAATTGTGCCAAAAAGACCTACCAATAAATTAGGTTTGTATCCTATGTTTTTAAAAGCATTATAGAATTCATATAATCCTACAATTGTAATCAAGAAGATTAAAAGCGTAATCGGTTTACCACCTAGGTATAATGCCGCGACCATAAAGGGAAGGCTTAAAATTACACTTATCACCCTCGTTTTCAGCATGTCCTCCCTCCATCTCTTAAGCCGCCATATCGCCTGCATCTGCTTTGATAATCAATAATAGCCTTATTTAAATCTTCTTTTTTAAAATCAGGCCAAAGTACATCCGTAAAATACAATTCACTGTAGGAGCTTTGCCATATCAGAAAATTGCTTATTCTTTTTTCGCCCCCCGTTCTAATAATTAAATCCGGTTCATTTGATGTGTATAAATGCTCAGAGATTAGTGATTCGCTAATATCATCAGTCTTTAAAATTCCCGATTCTATCATTTGAGCCACCTCTTTAAAAGCGTTTACCAACTCATTTCTCCCACCATAATTAAGGGCGATATTGAATCTGAGTCCTGTATTTAGCTTAGTCAATTCAATAGCTTTTATTATTTCTTTTTTTGTTATATTCGGCAAGGGCTCAATATCACCAAGCATTTTAATTTTTACATTATTTCGGTGTATTTCGGCTATTTCTTTTTTTAAGAATTCTATCAAAAGGTAATTAATCAAATATTCGACCTCTTCTTTTGGTCTGGCCCAATTTTCTGTAGAAAATGCATACACCGTCAGTATATTTATACCTATTTTGTTTGCGTATTTTACTATTTCTTTTAGGGATTCGACTCCCGCCTTATGTCCCAGTGTTCTTGGCAGTTCCCTTTTCTTCGCCCATCTGCCGTTACCGTCCATAATTATTGCAATATGTTTTGGTATTTTTAAATTGATTGTTTCACCCATTAACAGTTTCCTCCAAATAAATAGAAATAATATACTATCTTTATTTTACTCTAAAAGGCACTAAAAAAAAACCCCTTCTCCATGAAGGGTATTTATTTAAAATATGATGCTGTTAAAACAATCTTATTGCCTTCCATTTTATAATTAATTATAATCGGTTCTTTACCAATTCTTTCTTCAATTTTACTTTTTAATGGTGTCTTTGTTATCCGGATTATATATTGAGCATCTTTGCCTACGCTTTCTATTATTCTGTTCAATTCATAACCAATAATATTGGCTCTATTTAATTTCATTATATCTCCATAATTTCTTTTTCTTTTATTTCTGTTATGGAATCTATTTCTTTAGTGTGTTTATCCGTTATTTTTTGCATTCCTTCTTCTGCTTTTTTCCAATCATCTTCTGCAAGCAATCCGTCTTTCTTAATTTTTTTCAGGTTTTCGTTTGCATCTCTTCTTGTGTTTCTTATGGCTACCTTAGCTTCTTCACCCATTTTTTTAATGAGTTTAACAAGATCTTTTCTTCTCTCCTCGGTTAGCTGTGGAATAACAAGTCTTATTATTTTACCGTCATTGGTGGGATTTATACTCAAGTCAGATTTTAGTATAGCTTTTTCTATTAAAGAAAGAGCTTTCGGATCCCATGGTTGTATCAATATTGTTCTCGGCTCCGGTGCTGAAACATTGGCCAATTGCTGCAATGGCGTTTCGGTACCGTAATAATCCACAGTTATCCTATCAAGCATTGCAGGATTTGCGCGACCTGCTCTAAGCGAAGCCAAATCTTTTTTTAATATACTAATTGTTTTGCTCATTTTACTTTCTGATGTTTTTTCTATATCA
>CAYXAT010000177.1:0-3066 GCA_964462065.1 uncultured Clostridiaceae bacterium
GTTGGATGCGAATCTTGTGTAGGCGCATGCCCCACCCGGGCAATCTATATTCCTTTGGAATTGAGGTGGTTATGTGTTTGAAGCAAGAGACTATAGAAATCATATGAAAACCGAGGAGCTGCAATCCTTCAATGTGACTATTGAGGAGTCGGACCTTCAAATATCCGCGAAATATGATTTAACGGTAGAAGCAAAGATTTTGTTGGCTAAATACAGGCATGAGATAAAAAACTATATAAAAAAATACCCGGAGTTTCTAACATCTTTAAAGCCTCACAGACCGAGGGCCGGAGCTACAGGAATAATAAAAGAAATGTGTGATGCGGGAACACTGGCAAAAGTAGGACCCATGGCGGCAGTAGCCGGTGCAATATCGAAATATATAGGCAAGGAATTGCTGAAATATACAGATGAGCTCATTGTGGAAAACGGCGGTGATGTTTTTATAAAACCGAAAAAGCAGAGAAAAGTGGCTATATATGCGGGGAAGTCTGTTTTCTCAAACAGAATCGGTATTTCTATCCCATACGATGCCGGCGAATACGGAATTTGCACATCAAGCGGAACAGTCGGCCATTCACTGAGCTTCGGAAAGGCCGATGCTGCAGTGGTTCTTTCAAAAGATGCCGTTATAGCCGATGCGGCGGCGACGGCTACGGGGAACGTAGTAATCAGTGCGGAAGATATAGAAAAAGGCCTGGAAACAGCCATGGCAATCCCCGGGGTTGAAGGCGCAGTTATAATTGTTGGTGACAGAATAGGCGCCTATGGCTTGGTTAATATAGTTAAAATTTGATAAAGGAGATGTAATTAAATGAAAATAAAAGAATTATTTAAAAACAGTCCGGTTATATCCTTGGAGATTTTTCCTCCTAAACCGGAATCACCGGTAGAAATCATATTGGATACCATTGATGCTTTATCGGATTTAAAACCTGATTTTATAAGTGTTACTTATGGCGCGGGGGGCAGCAGTAAATCACATACTTTGGAGATTGCCAATCTGATAAAAAACAAATACGGTATAGAGGCATTGGCTCATTTAACTTGCATAAATTCAACAAAAAGTGATATAGACAAGGTGTTAAATGAACTGAAAGGCTATGGCGTGGATAATATATTAGCTTTACGTGGAGATTTACCCCAAGACGATAGCTTTGATGTCTCAGCCAAAAGGGATTTTAAATATGCAGGGGATTTGGTTAGCTACATTAAAGGAAAAGATGAGTTTTGCCTGGCGGGAGCATGTTATCCCGAGGGACATATAGAAAACACTGATACTATTTCGGATTTGCATAATTTGAAAAGCAAAGTTGACAAAGGTATTGATTTTTTAATAACACAATTGTTTTTTGATAACAATCTACTTTATGACTTTAAAGAAAAGTTGGATATATTAGGTATAGATATACCGATTTCCGCCGGGGTTATGCCAGTTATAAATAAAAGACAAATTGAAAGAATTACAAATCTTTGTGGAGCTTCAATACCGCTGAAGTTCCGTAGGATCTTAGATAAATACGAATATAACCCGGAGGCATTAAAGGATGCCGGTGTGGCATACGCCACAGAGCAAATTATAGATTTGCTTTCCTCCGGTATTGATGGTATTCATCTATACAGCATGAATAGGCCTGATATTGCACGGGGGATTTTTAACCAGATTCAAAATATCAGAAACTATTTTCAAAGTAGTAAAGAAGCCGGAGCAAAGGAGGCCAGTTCATATTAAGAAAATAATAGGTTTACCCACCAAGAAGTCATTAATAAATTAAATCTGTCTCAGTGGAATTGTCGGAAGTAACTTCTTTGGGTTAATAAAGAGAGGTGATATCATTGGGCAAAAAACTTGATTTTAGTAAAATAATAATATTTGACGGTGCTATGGGGAGTCTGCTGCAGGCTGAAGGTCTAAAGCCCGGAGAACTGCCTGAAAGCTATAACATTCACTCGCCTCAGATTATAGCTGACATTCATAAATCTTATCTGGATGCCGGAGCGGATATAATAATAACAAACACCTTTGGAGTAAGCAAATATAAATTGGAAGGTTCCGGCTTGAAAACGGATGATGTGGTTAGAAGAGCAGTTGAGATCGCCAAAAGTGTCAGCGGAGAGAAATTGACGGCACTTGATATCGGTCCCTTGGGACAGCTATTGGAGCCTTTGGGCGAACTATCATTTGAAGATGCCTATGAGGCTTTTAAAGAGCAAGTGGTTGCGGGTGATTCAGCCGGTGCGGATTTAATACTTATAGAAACCATGTCGGATATATATGAGGCAAAGGCTGCGGTTCTTGCAGCAAAGGAAAACAGCAGTCTGCCGGTGATATGCACTATGACTTTTCAAAAAGACGGCAGAACTCTCACGGGGACAGATCCTTTTACCATGGTGAATATATTGCAAAACCTTGGCGTAGATGCCTTGGGCATCAATTGTTCCTTGGGTCCCAAAGAGATGGTGAATATAGTAGAGCGAATCCTGAAGCATTCTCGGATACCTGTTATAGTGCAGCCAAACGCAGGGCTTCCAAGATTAGAAAAAGGTCAAACAGTATATGATGTGGGGCCTTTAGAATTCGGACAATATATTTTAAAAATGGCGGAGGCGGGGGTCACTATTGTGGGCGGTTGTTGCGGAACTACACCGGAGCATACCAAAGAAATAAAAAGGCTTTTAACCGACTTCACACCTATAACTATAAAAGCGAAAAAGCCCACCGCTGCAAGCAGCGGCACATCTACAGCAATAATAGGTGAGGGAATAAAGATAATAGGTGAAAGAATAAACCCTACAGGGAAAAAACTTTTTAAAGAAGCCTTACAAAATAACGATGTAGAATATATCTTAAAAGAAGCATTGAATCAGAAAGAAGCCGGGGCACATATTTTGGACGTAAACGTAGGTTTGCCGGAAATAGATGAAAAGGCTTTCATGATAAAGGCAATAAAAGAGATACAAAAAACAGTTAATTTACCTTTGATGATAGACAGCAGCAGCCCGGAGGTATTGGAAGCGGCAGCAAGGATTTATAACGGAAGAGCCATTTTGAATTCCGTTAATGGA
>CAYXAT010000178.1:0-2993 GCA_964462065.1 uncultured Clostridiaceae bacterium
TCTCTTATGGAATCCGCAGCCTCATTGCCCGTATACTTAACCGTAATATCTACAATATCGACTCTTGCCGCACCATCAAAACCACCTATTTTCGTCAGCACAAAATATGCTATTTTATCATCGCCGTAAAAATCCCTGTTAGAATTAAAAATAATATCGTTTTCAATCAAAGGTTTTATGCTCGAAAATATAAATCTTTCATTTTCATTTTTAATAAAGCCTTCTATTACATATGTATCCTTTACATAGTTCAAAACAACTCGGACTGTAAAATCTTTTCCTTTTACTAAAGGAGCATCAGATATCATATTAAAAGCATTTTCATCCTCATTGCATTCTTTAACCGCTATCCAAACCTCAGAAGTGCCGCTTAAATGTATAGCTTCGCAAGCATAAGGTGCTATGACTTTTACGAAAAATACCGGTATTAATATTATTAATGCAGCTATTCTTTTTAGCATAATCATACTGCCTCTTTAAACGTTTTCAAAAAGAATAGCATATATTAAGGTATTATGTCAACTAAACGTATTATTATAAGGCGCCATGGATAAGTCATTAAAATGGTTGGTAATCTATTTTTTGTACAACAAATATGCTAGAATTAAGTAAGGATAAACCATTGTAAAAAAGCGGGGGTGTTCATTTGGCAAAGTTAAAAAAAGATTTTTGGTTAATGCCCCTGTTCGCTTCCTTTGCTTTTCTTTTTGCAGCCGGATTACATAAACCATTACTGTGGTTTCTTTTTAACCTTTGCATGTTATGCATCCTAATCACTCTAATCTATAGATGGCGAAACTGGCTTAACATAGATATTGATAGGATAATTGATAAAAAACAAGCCTCCGTAGAAGCCGGCGCAAATTTGGAAGTGTCACTAAATGCCCTTACTACGAGTCTGTTGCCGTGGCCTTGGATAGAGATAAAAGATATCATTCCCGAGTCTATATCTGAACACACTAAGTATACGCTACCCCAGAATTTTGTATTGGTCCGTAAAGGCAAATCTCGGCAATCCGAATATACTATTCCAAAGGTACGACGAGGAGTTTATTCATGGGAAACAATAGAATATAAATCCGGCGATCTTTTGGGATTTACATCTTATACAGGCCGTATCAGAAAACCCATTAGACTTATTGTCTATCCTAAAACTGTTGAACTGTCAATTGATACTTTTTTTCCTAAGCAGGCTCACGGGTCTGTAACGGCAAGAAAGGCATTTCAACTTGATAGGGAGCAACCCGTAGGAATTCGCGATTATCAAACTGGGGATGGCTTTAGCCGTATTGCCTGGAAGTCAACTGCTAAAATGGGAAAATTGCAATCAAAAGAGTTTGAAACTTTAATAAATGATTCTTTCCGCATAGTTTTAGATTGTTCTGCAACAACATGGGAACAGGGATATGATCCGGCTTTTGAAGAAGCGATAACCGTGGCTGCTTCTTTTGTAAAAGCGTCTATATCGGCACATAATCCTGTTACTTTTTACAGCAACTCCGATAAAAGGTGTAGACAAATCTATGTTGATAGTAGGACAAGCTACTATAACTTTCTTTTGGAGACGGCATTCATTAACTCCAACAACTCAGATAATATCACCACCCTATTGCATAAAACGGTATTCTCCCAAAACAACAATATGATACTGGTATCCTCTCGCAGGGGCATAGGTTTAGAAAAGGTTCTAAAACAAAGGGCCCAAAGAGATAACTTTAATACTTTGGTCCTAATCAATAAAAGTTTAACAGCTAAAGACTATAATGATATCAAGGAAACAGGTTTTTATAAGAGGATTATCATAAATAAGGCCGAGGATTTGGCTTTTAACATAAACAGAAGGTGAAATTCATGGGAAAAGATCGTCCTATAATAGTTTTATATGGGTTATGGTATGCAACATTCATTATAGGCTTGAACTCGGCGCAGTTTTTGGCAGGCACTGATAGGCTTATCTTTATATTTCTTTTATTTTTCTTAGTTGAATTGGTGATGCCTAAAAAGGGCTTTATTATAAATATATTTTTAGCCTTGCTGATAATCCAAAACATTAATTACCCGGGCAAGTTTTATACATTTTATTGGATGAATTGGCTCGTTAAAGATATCAGCCGCGAAATTTCTTCTATAGGTAATGTGGGAGATTATTTACCCATTACTGCCATGTGTATAAATCTTATTGTTATTATATTGATGCAGACACTTTTTACAAGAACTTGTTACGGAGGCAGATTAACTACTCTATTTTTCTGTCTTGGTACAACTTTGCTTTCTATAGTTTATGTAGGGCAAACGGAAGGCACAATTGCCTATGTTCTGATATTTGCTTTTTTGGGCTTACTTATAAAAGCCTCGGATTTAACGGAGAGCAATGCACCCTATAACTTGGGGAAACTTCTGCGTATTTCTTTTATTTGGATTTCTGCAATTATTCTTCTTTCATTTGCTTTGCCTTCACATGATTCTTTTAATGTAGGGGATTGGTTCAGAGAGGAAATTATTTATCGGCAAAGCCTTTTCAGCTCTCCAAAAAACAGAGTCGGTTACAATGCTTATGACGGTGAATTGGGCGGACCTTTGACAGAGGATGATACTCCCGTTTTGCGTGTTAATAGCCCCTTTCCTGTCTATCTAAAAGGCGAAACGAAGAGTTTTTATACAGGCAGAGGCTGGGAATCAGGCAGCAAATATGCCGTAAGTTCGTTGCCTGCTGTTGAAGCATCGTATTTTCCCCCGGAAAATGAAACGGATATACATGTTCAAGTCCTATCCCCTTCAAGGATTCTTTATGTTCCCAGATATCCTAAGCGTATAAGCCTGGTAAACGGTTACCGCATATTGTATCCGACGGAAATAGATATCAACTATTATCCTTATGAATATTATATATACAGGGCTAAATTACGGACTGGCAGCGATTACAGGATTGCCGCTTATATACCGGAAGATGACCCGGATTTGCTAAGACAGTTATCTAACACAAATGCAGATTC
>CAYXAT010000179.1:0-2945 GCA_964462065.1 uncultured Clostridiaceae bacterium
AAAGGTGATAAAATTATAAAAATAAATGATGATAACATTAAAGAATGGAATGAAGTAAAACCATTAATACAAAAAAGTGAAAATGAGCCGATAAGACTGACTGTTAGAAGAAAAAATCAAGTTAAAGAATTTGTTATGATGCCTATTGTGGAGGATATTAATGAAGGTTCGATAATAGGTATAAGGCCTGCCTTAAGAATAAACGGTATCTCTTTTGTTCAGGGAATAAAAACCACTGCAAGTATTACAGCATCAATGTTTGATTTTCTATTAAAGCTATTCACGAAAAAAGGAACTACCGAGGATGTATCAGGGGTAATAGGTATTTTTGTAATAATAAGTGAGACTGCAAAATACGGTTTATTATATGTTCTGGATTTAACTGCTATTTTAAGTCTTAACTTAGGTATTATTAACTTACTTCCCATACCTGCATTAGATGGAGGGAGATTGCTCTTTTTGCTTATTGAATGGATTCGCAGAAAACCACTTGAAGCTGAAAAGGAAGGGTTTATTCACTTTTTGGGATTTGTCATGCTGATGGTTTTTGTTGTCATCATAACCTTTAACGATTTGATTAAATTTAACATAATAAATATTTTCAAATAGAATATTGATATGAATGATTCACTAACTGCGGAAAAGGAGGAATGCATATGACTGTTTCTGCGATTATTCCAGCCTATAATGAAAGTAAAACCATAGGCAATATTCTAAGAGTTGTAAAAAGTGTTCCTTTAATTAATGAAATAATAGTAGTGAGCGATGGTTCGACAGACGATACAGCTGAGATAGCAAGAAATTATGGCGTCTACGTAATTGAGCTTATAGAAAACACAGGAAAAAGCAGTGCTGTTAAGGCCGGTTTAAGTGAATGTTCGTATGAAACTGTAATACTGTTGGATGCTGATTTAATAGGACTAAAAGCAGATCACATATACAACTTACTGTTGCCTGTATTAAATGATGAATGTGACATGACTATAGGAATTTTTAAACACGGTAGGAAAGTAACGGATTTGGCGCAAAAAATTGCACCAAAATTATCAGGTCAAAGAGCATTAAAAAAGAATATTCTAGAAAAAATACAGGACATTGATTTAACAAGTTATGGTTTCGAGGTTGCTTTAACTAAATTGGTCAATACAGATACTTATAATGTAAAAGAAGTCTATCTGCACGATGTCACGCATTTAACCAAGGAGGAAAAGATGGGAATATTACAGGGATTTTCTTTAAGAATGAAAATGTACTGGGATATAGTCAAAATAATTAATAAAGATATCAAATAAACTAAGGATTAGGAATAACAGTGGTGATAAGATGAAAACAAATGCAATAAAAAACCGAGGCAAAATAACATACGATAAACTTTTTAAAATTTTGAAAATTAAAGTGAATCCAAAAAAAGGAGCATGGAGTATTTGTATCAAACCTAAAAAACTAATCCATGCCAATGAAATAGATGAGATAGAAAGTAAATTTAAGACCTTATATTCATTGAAGGAAGTTAAATTAGTAATTGAAACGATTACTGATGAGACCTTCAGAAGAAGTTGGAGTCAAATATTAAAAACCTTATATAAGGAGAATCCCGGATTTAAAGGTTTTTTAAACGGCAGCTCAGCTTCATATCAAAATAATTATGTCACAATTACTCTACCAAGCCAAAATTCATTGGCTTTTTTAAAAGACAAGAATTTCATTAATATTTTTATTGATATGATGATTAAGAACTATAACATGGAGGTAAGATTAAATCTTCTATATGATAATAAAGAAGATGAAAACCAAGAATATATTGAAAACCTTTTTATTGAAGAAAAACAAATGGTTAACGATGCCTTAAAAGACTGTAATAATAATAAAAACAATAATAGTGATAATATCATAATGGGCAAATATATCAGTGAAGAAAAAGTTATGCCGATTGAATCAATAAATTCGGAATCAGGTACAGTAACAGTAGAGGGCACGGTATTTTTTTCTGAGATAAAGGAGCTTAATAACGGAAATAAAATATTAAGTTTTTACATAACGGATTACAATGATTCTTTGAATTGTAAATTGTTTATAAAGGTAGACAAAAATCCGGTAAGAATCACAGAGCGGATCGAAGAAGGAATTTGCATTAGACTTAAGGGTAACATACAATTTGATACTTACCTGAACGATATTGTTTTATATCCAAATAGTATCATTCAGATACCTAAAAAAATAAGAATTGATACCTCAGAAGATAAAAGGATTGAACTCCATACGCATACAAATATGAGTTCTATGGATGGTATTACTCCCGCTTCAAAACTTATAAAAAGAGCTAAAGAATGGGGACATAAAGCTATTGCAATCACAGATCACGGAGTAGTACAGGCCTTTCCGGAGGCTTATGAAGCTTCAAAGAAATATGGTATAAAGGTAATTTACGGTGTAGAAGGCTATTTAATAGATGATGAAATACCCATCGTTTATAACAGTAAAGATTATGTTTTTGATGACGAGTTTGTAGTTTTTGATATAGAAACAACCGGATTATCAAATATAAATGACAATATTACAGAAATAGGTGCAGTTTTAATAAAAAATAGAGAAGTAGTAGATAGGTATAATAGCCTGATAAATCCTGAAACAGTAATACCCCCCAAAATCGTTAAACTTACCGGTATAACCAATGAGATGGTAAGAGGGGCTAAGACTGCTAAAGAAGTCTTACCTGAATTTTTAACTTTTATAGGTGGCAGACCGTTAGTTGCCCATAATGCTTCATTTGATATGGGTTTCATTAAGAATAAGTCAGCCAAATTAGGATATAAGATTAAAAATGCAGTAATCGACACATTGGAATTGTCAAGAAACTTACTGACAATAAAAAAACATAAGCTTAACAACTTATGCGAATACTTTAATATTAATCTTATTAATCACCATAGGGCGCAAGACGATGC
>CAYXAT010000180.1:0-2893 GCA_964462065.1 uncultured Clostridiaceae bacterium
ATGGTACTTGGACCGCAGGGTCCCGGGAGAGTAGGTAGTCGCCGGGTTTTTTAATTTTTTGTTTAGCTGAAAGCGTAAAGCATAAAGCCGAAAGTGAAAAATGGAAACTGGTTAGTTGGAAGAGTTAGAAGGCAAAGGTAAGCAATGAAAGGCAGGTATTGTACAAATGAAAGATTTATTTGAAAAAGGTGTCAGCTTCAGGAGTTACATATTCAATTTAGATGAAAAGTCCAAGCATAATTTGATGAAGTATTATATTCCTATGAATATAGAAGATGAAATTAAAGAAAAAATGAATAAGCTTGATAAGAAAATTAAAATTTTAGGTGTTGTGGAACCAAATTGCCCTGACTGTTGGATAAATTTATCCTTATTAGAGAAAATGGTCAGTTTTAGCAGCAACATTGATATGAAACTTGTAATAAGAAAAATGGTTACCTGTGAATTGGATGATTACAGAGTTGATGGATTTATAAAAGTGCCTACATTTATTTTTATGGACGAGAATTTTAATATTTTAGATTCTTTCATAGAAAAGCCTGAAATATTGAAAAATGCGGATATCGATACTGCCGAAGGTTCTAAAATGAATATGAAATATATTATTGGAAAACTTATTAATGAAACAGCTGAAGAAATTTTAAATAAATTATAAAAAACAAATTAAAAAAATGATACCTGCGGTTTTATAAAGATATAGAGATTTATAATGCTTTAGTTATAAAAAGAATCTATAAAAAAACAGTGATATATTATATTTGAATATTGAGCATTATAGCCTTTAAAGTTTTTTTAGCATGTTTATATGCTATTTTTTTTGCATGAGTACATCTCCTGTATTGTATATTTTTATATTTTTTTTGTGGATTATTAATATTTGCTAAAGATTACGTTGCGCAAAGTCTTCTCTATTAAATTTATGGTTATTTCTGAACAGCAACAAAAGAAATATGCAATTTTGAAGTTTTTAAAGCTATTTGAAGTATTAAAAATGGTGTTATACGATATATAGTATCCTGATTCAACGTTAACACTATATATTGTATGGAGGTTGGTTTAATGATTACAGAAAATGCTATGAAAGTATTAGAAAAAAGGTACTTGGCAAAGGATATAAACGGTAATCCTATAGAATCACCCGAAGAGATGTTTCGTCGTATTTCTACTTTTATTGCAAGTGCCGACAAAAACTTTGAATCGAATAAAGATGTGAAAGATGTAGAGGATAAATTTTACGAAATAATGTCACAGTTAGAATTTTTGCCTAATTCACCGACTTTGATGAACGCAGGCAGAGAGTTAGGTCAACTTTCCGCTTGTTTTGTACTTCCGGTGGAGGACTCTATGGAGGGCATATTCGACGCAATCAAACATGCGGCAATAATACATAAAAGTGGCGGCGGGACGGGCTTCAGCTTTAGCCGTTTGAGGAGCAAGGGTTCTTCCGTTAATTCAACCGGCGGAGTGGCCTCCGGCCCCATAAGTTTTATGAAGGTTTTTAATTCTGCAACTGAGGCAGTTAAACAAGGCGGGGTCAGGCGCGGTGCGAACATGGGCATCCTTAGAGTTGACCATCCCGATATATTGGAATTTATACAATGTAAAGAGAAGGATAAAGAGATTACTAATTTTAATATCAGTATAGGCATTACCGAAAAGTTTATGGAAGCTGTTGAAAAAGGCGAAGAATATGAGCTGCTTGAACCTCATACAAAAGAAGTAAAAGGTAAACTCAAAGCTAGTGAAGTTTTTGGGTTAATCATAGATATGGCTTGGAATAACGGTGAGCCCGGAATTATTTTTCTTGATAGAATGAACAAAGATAATATAGTACCGGATTTAGGTGAAATTGAAAGCACTAATGCATGTGGTGAACAACCACTTTTACCTTTTGAATCATGTAATTTAGGTTCGATAAACCTTTTATCTTGTGTCAAGGAAGGTAAGGACGGTAAATTTTTAGATTATGAAAAGCTTGGAGATTTAGTAGATGCTTCGGTACATTTTTTAGACAATGTCATTGAAATGAATAAGTTTCCATTGGAAGCCATTGATGATATGACTAAAAAAACAAGAAAAATCGGTTTAGGCGTTATGGGCTTTGCAGATATGCTGTTAAGGCTGGGGATTCCTTATGATTCGAACGGGGGTATAAAAACAGCGGAAACAGTTATGGATTTTATAAATAAAAGGTCAAAAAATGCGTCAAATAAATTGGCTGAAATAAGGGGCGCTTTTCCGGCTTTTGAAAATAGCTTATATGCTAAGGAAGGAATAAAGCTCAGGAATGCAACAACAACAACGATAGCACCTACGGGAACTATATCGATAATTGCGGGGGTATCTAGCGGAATTGAACCGCTTTTTGCAATATCTTTTATTAGAAATGTTATGGACAACGATGAGTTGCCCGAAGTAAATTCGTTATTTGAAAAAGTGGCAAAAGAAAAAGGTTTTTACAGTGTGGATCTGATGAGAAGAATCGCAGAATCGGGTTCATTAAGCAATATAAAAGAAATCCCTGAGGATATAAGGCGGATATTTGTAACATCACACGATATAGAACCGATTTGGCATATAAAAATGCAAAGTGCATTTCAAAAACACACAGATAATGCTGTTTCTAAAACAGTCAACTTTAAAAATGATGCCACTAAAAATGATGTGAGGGAAGTTTATTTAAATGCATATAAATTGGGATGCAAAGGTGTAACTATATATAGAGACGGCAGCAGAAACTCACAGGTATTAAATATCGGTGCTGTTAATAAGGAAGAAGATAAGATCGAAGACATAGAGGAACAAAATGTGGGGTATAGTGACGTTTGCAGTAACGAAGGAAACTGCGAGGTTTCTGCAACATCGAAACCCGGTGGTGTTCAATGGAGTACTG
>CAYXAT010000181.1:0-2858 GCA_964462065.1 uncultured Clostridiaceae bacterium
TGGGTGCAATTGTATCAGGGTCTTTTATATCTGATAAAGTAGCACCGGTATCTTCCCTTACCAACCTTACAATTCAAGTAACGGGTGTAAAGTTTATAGATTATCTTAAAACATCTCTTATTACTTTGATACCCACAGTGTTATTATCAGTGGTTGTTTATAGTGCTTTAGGTGCAGGATATGCCGGGAATGTTGATGCAGGAGTAATATCTGTGTATCGGGAATCTATAACTCGGGGATTTATCATAACGCCATACTTTTTATTTTTTCCCCTACTTGTCATAGTTTTAGCATTTGCAGGGTTGAATACTGTTTATAATATGTCCATCGGTGTTACGGCGGCTTCTTTAATGACTGTTATTATGCAAAAAAGCAATATTTTACAGGTGATTAAGACAATACTATGGGGCTATTCCGCGCAAACAGGAATGGATTCGTTAGACGTTTTAATTTCCGGCGGCGGTGCATTACCTATGGCGGAAGTTGTATTTATAGTTATGGGCTCAGTTACTTTAAGCGCCCTTTTTGAAGGCGCCGACTTACTAAGACCGCTGAGTGAAACTATTTATAAGGATAACGACGGGAAGTTTAAACTAATAGCAAAAACCGGACTTTTAAGTATTTTATTTATGGCTGTAACCTGTGATCAAACAGTGGGGATTCTGATTCCCGCAAGATTTGCAAAGGACAGATTTGAGAAAAAGGGGTTAAAGAGAACTGTTCTTGCCAGGACAATATCGGATACAGGAACAATTTTTGCACCTTTGTTGCCGTGGAATGTAAATGCTTTGATAATATACGGTATAACGGGTATTTCAGCCTTATCTTACGGCCCCTATGCCGTGTTATGCTTTATCAGCCCTATTATAACATTTATCGTCGCAGCCGCGAGCGAACGTTTTATAGAAGACGACACATCTGCCGACCCGCATAACGTTGCTAATTAAATCAATTGCATCTTTACTTTATTTTTAATTATTGATATTAAATCTCAAGATTACTTTTCACAAACTCCGGTAAAGAAAAACAACTATGCAAAATATCTTTATTTACATATCTATTTTTTCCGTTAAGTCTTTCGTGTTTTGTTTCAATGTTTTTTTTAGAAGCTATTGTAAAGCTCCATAATCCTCCGGGATATGTGGGGACGGTTGCGGTATATAATTTTACGTCACTGTATAGGCCATTCAATGTAGTAAATATTTTTTTCATGATATTTGTGTAGAAAATAGGAGATTCACTTTGGCATACGAATATCCCGTCATCCTTTAAGATTTTGTATACATTTTCATAAAACCCGGGGGAAAATAGCTCCACCGCCGGGCCGATAGGATCAGACGAATCTATTATTACAATATCATATTGTTCTTTGCACTCTTTAACAAACTTAACACCGTCAGCATAGATGAAGTTTATCCTTTTATCATCAGTATTACCGGAAACTTCTTTTAAATATTCTTTCGATATCTTTACCACCATTTCATCAATTTCCACCATATCAATTTTTTCGATATTAGGATACTTTGAAACTTCTCCGGCTGCACCGCAATCTCCTCCACCAATAATAAGAACTTTTTTCGGTTCGGTGTGAGAGCAGACAGGTATGTGTGTAATCATTTCGTTATATATAAAGCCATCGGCAACAGTTGTCTGTATTGCATCGTCTAATATAAGCATTTTTCCGAAATCATAAGAATCCGCTATTACGATATGCTGAAAAGGCGAATAGTCTTCGAAGATTATTTTTTTTATTCTATAATTCAACCTTAAATTATTTTTTTCATCCTCAGTAAACCACAAATTAGTATGAGAGTCATATTTATTGTTTAAAATCATTTTTACCTCCTGTTTTAATATATGAGGAAAAAGTATCCTCCTCCTCGAAGTGCGCTGCCCAAACTTTCTATAACCGATAAAGAGAATTTGCAAAAAAGTTCGATGCTTAAAAAAGCACTGAAAACTTTACGATACTTGTATTGTTTATACTATCATTATTATCCGCTTTTAGCAAAAAGTAACTCTCGGTTGTTGTATTCGTTAAAAAAGAAAAGAGTAACGAAAACTGCTACTCTCTTCATCCCCCACAAATTATTCAGTTTCCTTTATATCAAGATATCTTCTTGCACCCATATATACTCCGGTATATTTTCCAAAACTGTCAATAACTACTCCTCTTTTATAGGAACTGGCATGTATGAACTTACCGTCTCCTATATAGATACCCACATGATCTACTTTTTTGCCTGTTTGAGAAAAGAATACCAAATCACCCACCACTAAATCAGCTTTTTTTACCGGAGTTCCTTTTCTTGCTTGCTCTGATGCTCTTCTGTCCAACTTTATACCAAAGTTTTTCATTACAAAGGTGCTGAATCCTGAGCAATCAAAAGCTTTTCCCGAAGCCGCACCGTATACATAAGGGGTGCCTAAATATTTTCTCGTAAAATCTACTAAAGCACGATCGGTTATTCCGCTCTTTTCTTCTTCCTCTTTTTTTGGGAATAACTCGTTTAACTTATCCTGGGTATTTTTATCTAATTCGCCTGTTACTTCAAATCCTTCTTTTTCTTGAAATGCCATTAAAGCTTTGATAGTTGCCTCGTCTATTACTGATGTAATTTCCCCGTTATAGTATCCTAACTCTTTAAGATCGCGTTGCGCAGCAGCCGCCGCTTCCTTTTCTTTTCTTTCCTTTTCTTTTATCATATTGATTTGAGTTATCTTTGCAATTATGTACTTTGAAGTTGCCTTACCTGCAATACCATCGACTTCCAATTCATCATATTCTTCCTGAAATTTCTTTACGGCTTCTTCAGTAACCGGGCCGAAATAATTTGTTAAATCCGTTTCATTGAAAT
>CAYXAT010000182.1:0-2843 GCA_964462065.1 uncultured Clostridiaceae bacterium
TTTTAATAATAGATGTATTAGTGCTGCAATAACCCAAATCTATAGCTGCTATGGTTTTTTTCGATGGATCTATAGTGTTGTTGATACTGTTTGTGAATTTCATGAGCTTCCAAATACAGTTTGACTGATAGTCCAGAATCATAGGTCTAAGCCCCAATTCCCTAACTAAATTATAGTGCATCTCCACTGTATCCTTAGGTATGGCTACTACCAAAACGTTTAGTTTATCCACTCCTTCATCCACTATAATGCCTAATGTCTTGTGCTGAATAATATATTTGCCGTAATCCATCGGCAAATACTCGTCCAATTGATACCTGAGCAATCCTTCTATCTCTTTATTGCTCAGCCTTGGAAAAGGCAATTCCCGGGTAATTATGGCAGTGCTGTTAATGCTCAAGTGACAATTACTGGCAGTAATTTTGTTCTCCTTAAACTCCTCTTTAAAGTTGCTTATCAATAACGGATAATTCTTAATATTACCATTTTCGTAAGAACCGGAAGGAGTGAAAAAGGAAAAGGCTTTTTCAATTTTTAGTTCATCCTTGCTTTTAATACCCTGTATAACCTTTGTTTCATAAGAACCTAAATCTATGGATACAATGCTCTTATTAAAAAATCTCAATTACAGACCTCCCTTCTTATTCATCTAAATGTATTCGATGTTTCTCTGCCAAATACTCTCTGACTATACTTCTATCACCCTCCGATAATGCAGAATTATAAATTATTATCTCATAAATATTTTCATTAGATGATGTATCACCTATAATAATCTTATTCATATTTCCACTGAATTTAAAACTTGCGGTAGCCTCAACACCGTCTCCTATATCCAAAGCAATAAATAATTTTGAATTTCCACTGGATTGTGTAGTGGTTACGGCTGTTATTATTACTTTCTTATTTACATCCTCCAAACCTTCTCTTATGCTTACCGATTCCGTCCCGGATTGTTTTATATTAAATTCAAAATTATTATCAGTATGCCTTACTTCACAAAAACTGTTATCATTGGCATAACTCTTCAATATGCTTTGATTGGATAAGGAATCAGATGAATTCTTATAAACTATAAAAAAAGTCAGATTACTCTTATTTACTTGGTTAGAGCTGCTTGAACCTAAGTCAACAGTTGCTTTAGAATTCTCAATCATCGCTGCCTTCCCGTCCCCATCAATCCAATCTAACGCAATTTTATTATTATTATCTTCATACGTAAATGTAAAATTCGTGGCTGCAGTAGGAGTTGAGCCTCTTGAATAATCCCTCCATTTTTGTATGGGCACATTATCCTCATAGAAATTGCCACTATCATCTCTTAGAGTAAAGGGATCAAAATGAAATTTTATATTATCCAATTTGGGCGGACCCATTATATAAATAGGTTGGCTGGCCTCTTCCTTACCAAAAATACTTAATCTGCTTACAGGTATAACCGAATAAATGATATGACTGCCTATAAACCTACCTAAATTATTTAAAACGGTATACTCGGAATCATTTTTTTCGTAATCAAAAGGGAACATAGGATATCTTTCGCCGAACAAGCCTTCATTTTCATTAGTGACTTTCGGTACTGATCCGTCAAAACCTTTATCCGAAATATTCCATCTTTTTAAGCTCATAAAATAATATTCACGGTTTGTATCTGACACCATGCTTTCACCAGTCAGATCTTGGCCACTTTTTGCACCATAAATAGGCAATGTAGGTTTAATTTTTACTGAATCCGGCTCAATCAACGGAAGTCTTTCCTCCAGATCTAACTCATCGGGAACAAAAACAAACAGTTCATTTGCACCAAAGGCGGATTGTGTGATAAATTTTCCGTTTATGTCTTTTCCAAAAAGTCTATGGCTATTTGATTCAATTTTTGTAACATCATCTACGGTTTCTTTATTTTTAACTTTTTCTATAGCTACCTCAACAGTTTGTTGTGCTTTATGCAATTCTTTTACCATCTCATTACCTTTTCCCATGGCAAATAAACTGTTGTTAAAGGCTGTCAAAAATGTGGCAGCAATAAGTCCAATCAGAAATATAGAAACGACAATTTCAATTAAAGTAATACCTTTATTATTCCTCATAATAAAACAGCTCATTTCTTATTCTTTCGGCCCATAAATATGCCAATAATCATCAAGTATTATATTGCTTATAGCAACCATTGTGTTCTCTAAAATATCACCGGTCTTTGCATTAAAAGGCTTTACTACTCTTCCATGGGCTGTAAGCAAATTCTTCATATCTTCAAACCTTTGTTCTTCTACAGTTGTATTCGCATCTGTAAAAAATCCAATCATAAATATTTTCAAATTCTCCATATTGTCCTTGTCCAGTTTTCCAGCCATTTCACTAATATAAGCCATCCCCAAACTTATGTTGTTATTGTTATTTGCTGTTCCTGTTCCGGTTAGTACAAAACCATCCCTTAGGTTTTTTCCGTTGTAAATACTGTTCTTATATTCTGTGATATCCAACACTTTCCCATAGTAGTAATCTGTCCATAATAAATACCACTTTGAATCATATTTATAATAATTAACTCCACTGTTATCCCAATATTCTCCATGATTTGTTGTAGTTTTTATAGTACCTGTTGTTGAATATTGTACTGCCCCATACGTGGGTGTTCCGTCCATCAGCAAAAGCATATATTTGTTAGATTTTTTATGTTCATCATCTTTATCATTAAAATCTTTCAAAATATGATACCCTCTTCTAATACCGTCCCCGGTATTGGTTCCTCCTTTTGCCGCTAATCCGCTTATTTTACTTCTTAGGTTAGTATCAGTTGAATTTGTAGGTGAAACAAGAATTTCACCGGATTCATTAAATGT
>CAYXAT010000183.1:0-2811 GCA_964462065.1 uncultured Clostridiaceae bacterium
CATATTGACATAGTAATTAAACTGTGATAAATTTTTAAGGTAGCTTAATACTAAGCTTATAGTGAATTGCCGGATGATTGGGAGGTGCCGTGATGAGAGTTAAAGTTATTTTAGCTTGCAGTGAATGTAAACAAAGAAATTATAGTACAATGAAAAACAAAAAAAATGACCCGGACAGAATAGAAATAAATAAGTATTGCAAGTTTTGCAGAAAGCATACTTCGCAT
Organism: uncultured Clostridiaceae bacterium; assembly: GCA_964462065.1. Classification (GTDB taxonomy): domain Bacteria; phylum Bacillota; class Clostridia; order Lutisporales; family Lutisporaceae; genus JAAYKT01. Next base: position 228 of record CAYXAT010000183.1, read on the forward strand.
AAAGAGACAAAATAGGCTGTAAAGGAAGTGAAGAGAAGTGACAGATACAGCTAAAAGGTATAGCGTAAAAAGACATTTTAAGGAGACAAAGGCTGAGCTAAAGAAAGTAAGTTGGCCGAGCAGAAAAGAGGTATTCAAGCATACACAAGTAGTTTTAGCTGCCATAGTTATTATCGGCTTAGCTTTATGGCTTGTGGATTTAGCATTTGGCACGGCATTAAACTTTTTCTTAATGAAATAACAAGGGAGGTAAGACCTGTTCAAAAGTATATAAGGTCTGCTTATTTATGGAAGATAGAGGCAAGTGGTATGTAGTTCACACGTATTCGGGATATGAGAATAAGGTTATGGCTAATATCGAGAAAATTGTTGAAAACAGAAATATGCAAGATATAATTTTTGAGGTAAAAGTGCCCGTTGAAGAGCAAGTAGAAATCAAAAACGGCAAGAAAAAGATTATTCAAAAAAAGATTTTCCCCGGATATGTACTTGTAAAGATGCTTATGACAGATGAGTCCTGGTATGTAGTGAGAAATACCAGAGGCGTTACTGGCTTTGTCGGCCCAGGTTCAAAACCCGTGCCTCTTACAGATATGGAAATTAAGAATCTTGGAGTTGAGAAAATACCGATTAAATTAGACGCCAAGATTGGCAATAGTGTTAAGGTTATTTCCGGACCCTTCGAAAACTTTGTCGGCACTATACAGGAAATAAACAATGAAAAACAAAAAGTAAAAGTAATGGTATCCATGTTTGGAAGGGAAACACCGGTAGAACTTGAATTTGTGCAAATTGAAGTATTATAGTAAGTATTTTGAAATTGATAAATAGGTTTTAGTCTAAGAGAGGAGGTGCGATATGGCAAAGAAAGTAACTGCAATAGTTAAACTGCAAGTGCCTGCAGGAAAGGCAACACCTGCGCCACCGATAGGACCGGCACTCGGTCAACACGGAGTTAATATTATGGGTTTTTGCAAAGAGTTTAATGAAAAGACAGCAAAACAAGCCGGACTGATAATACCTGTCGTGATTTCGATATATCAGGACAGATCCTTTTCATTTATTTTGAAAACCCCGCCTGCTTCGGTTTTATTGAAAAAAGCTGCAGGTATAGAAAGCGGCTCCGGAGTTCCTAATAAAAGCAAGGTTGCTAAAGTACCGAAAGCAAAAGTGCGGGAAATAGCTGAGCTTAAAATGCCGGATCTTAATGCTTCAAGCATAGAAATGGCAATGAGCATGGTAGAAGGAACGGCAAGAAGTATGGGTATAACCATTGAAGAGTAAAAAGTGGGAGGAAATTTCCGATTACCACAAGGAGGATTTTAAATGTTTAGAAGTAAAAATTATAAGGATAGCATGAAGCTCATCGAACCAGGTAAGCTTTATGATCCGAAGGATGCTTTGGAATTAGTACTGCAAACGGCGAAGGCGAAATTTGATGAATCAGTAGAGGTTCACATAAAATTGGGTGTAGATTCAAGGCATGCCGATCAGCAAGTAAGAGGCGTAGTTGTGTTGCCTCACGGAACAGGAAAAACATTAAAAGTTTTGGTATTTGCAAAGGGAGAAAAGGAAAAAGAGGCTATGGATGCCGGTGCCGATTTTGTCGGCGCTGAAGATCTTGCAGCAAAGATACAAAGTGAAAGTTGGTTTGATTATGATGCCGTAGTAGCAACTCCGGACATGATGGGAGTTGTGGGCAGATTAGGTAAACTGTTAGGTCCCAAAGGACTTATGCCTAACCCTAAGTCAGGAACAGTAACATTTGACGTGGCCAGAGCCATTAATGAAATTAAAGCAGGTAAGGTTGAATATAGGGTAGATAAATCCAATATTATCCATGTAGCCATAGGTAAAGTTTCTTTTGGGGCGGAAAAGCTATCAGAAAACTTTAAAATTTTGATGGAAGCCGTAATAAAAGCTAAACCCCCTGCGGCCAAGGGTACTTATTTAAAAAGTATTACCCTTGCCAGTACAATGGGCCCTGGGATTAAGGTTAACCATATCCGCACAATGGAGTAAATAGCAGCTTTATAAATTAAAATCGAACATATACCGTAGACAGTAGGTGCAATAAGCTTAATATCCTACCGAGGCTTTATAATAAAAGATGACCTCTCTATGTCTACGGGGAGGTTTTTGTATTTTTAATAGGGATTATTTCAAACTCAGGAGGTGAAATTATGTCAAAATTTCTTGAAGAAAAAAAGCGAATTGTCAGTGAGGTTAGAGATAAACTGGAAAAGTCAAATTCAGTAGTATTGGTTGATTATAAAGGCATAAATGTGGAAGATGTTACAGAGTTGAGAAAAAGATTCAGAGAAGCCGGAGTGGATTATAAAGTATATAAGAATACTTTGTTTAAAAGGGCTACCAAAGATTTAGGAATTGACAGTTTAAACGATTATTTAGAGGGTCCTACATCATTTGCTTTTAGTTATGATGATGCTGTAGCACCGGCAAGAACCATTAATCAGTTTATTAAGGATTATCCTAAAACACCGATTACAATAAAAGCCGGTATAGTAGAAAACAATTTCATGGATGCGGTATCTGTTAAAACATTAGGTGATTTACCGTCAAG
>CAYXAT010000184.1:0-2804 GCA_964462065.1 uncultured Clostridiaceae bacterium
AAATTACATTATTGAGACATTTTATTTGTAAGAATTACTGTTAGATTATGCTATACTTATATAAAATAATAAAAAATATTATGGATTGGAGGCAATAAAATGAGAGCACTGATAACGTTAACACCCAGTGAATCTAAGCGTCTGATTGCAAAAGGTGTAGCTGCATTGCCCTGTATAAAAAATGCCCTTAAGGACTATACAATAATACTTGCCGGCGGAACTACAAACGGGTTTCTTTTGGAGGAACTGACGGGGGAAAAGATAGATAAAAAAAGTACCTACACAGTAGGAATCGTAACAGAGGGTAAAACCGGAGTGACAAGCGAAGAAGGCAGAGTGCATCCCTATGTTATTACAAAAGGGAAAACCAGAGAAAGAGAATACCGTTGGAAAACATATCTTGCCGAAATCAGTGCGGGAGACGTATTTATCAAAGGTGGCAATGCAGTTGATAATACTGGATTAACAGCCGTTCTATCATCCGATAGTATGGGCGGTACTATTGGTGTAGCTTGGGGCCCGGTTATGCAGCGAGGTGTTGAATTAGTGGTTCCCATAGGCTTGGAAAAACTGGTACCCAGTGTACGTGATGCCGTTGAGTTTATGACAGGTCATCCTATTGATGAAGCGATTGGTGATAAAATAGGGCTTATGCCGATGCTTGGGGCTACTGTCGTAACGGAAATTACCGCAATAGAAGTATTATATAATGTAAAAGCAAAATGTGTAGCATCCGGCGGAGTAGGCGGGTCTGAAGGTGCTGTTATTTTAGTTATAGATGGAGAAGAGGAAAATGTTAAAAAAGCTTTCAAAGAAATCGCCTCTTTAAAAGGTGAGCAGCAAGTAAAATAGACAAAACTAATTATACATTAACATACAAATATATTAACTTCTATGTAATAAGGTTACAATTCAGATATAACCGGGGGTTTAATGTAGGTTTTTATATTGCTAATATTTAAAATCCACAAGAAAATATAAAATCTTACAATGCGGCAACTGCAACACAGACAAGCAATATGCAAATAAATAATCAAGTATTAATTATGATAATAAATATTCGTAGTGCTATAATATTAAACATGGACAGGCAGTATAGTAGCAGTCAATAAAAAAGAGGCGATTTGATGAAAATAATTAAGAATAATTTGGTCTATGTCGCTGCTTTATTCTATGTTTTAATCACAGGCCATTCTTTTTTATTTACAAAAATAGCTCTCCGAACCGGTGATCCGGTAGATATTCTGGCGCACCGCTTTATAACTGCATTTATCGGAGTTTTAATAGCCGTTTTGTTTGGTTGGTTTAAGGTTAGCTATAGTAAGGAACAGGTTTTAAAAATACTTCCTTTGGCCCTTTTATACCCTCTTACTTTTTTCGGTCTGCAAACTGTTGGGCTCCTTTACGCGACATCATCAGAAGCAGGCATAATATCGGCATCGGCACCTATATTCACACTGATTATGGCATCCTATTTTTTAAAAGAAAAAAGCAACACACCTCAACGATTATCAATAGTTATATCCGTATCGGGTGTTGTCTATGTAGCGGTTATGAAAGGAGCAACTCTGGACTTCAGTAATTTATTGGGCATACTGATCCTCACTTTATCAGCCCTAACAATTGCCGGTTATAATGTTTTAGCAAGAACCCTGACAAAATCTTTTACAACCATTGAGCTCAGCAGTGTAATGATTACCATAAGTTTTATCGGGTATAATGCTATTGCCGTGACAAAGCACTTATTGAATGGAAGTATAAAAGATTACTTTGCCCCTTATAGCAGCCTCAGTTTTGTAATTTCCGTCATATACCTAGGAGTGCTGTCTTCCCTGATTTCTTCACTGCTAACCAATTATATGCTATCAAAACTTGAAGCCTCAAGGGCAGGCGTGTTTACAAATTTAGGCACTGTAGTTACTATAGTTGCGGGCGTCCTGTTTTTAAGAGAAAAAATATATTACTACCATGTAATCGGCTCAATACTTATTATTGGCGGCGTAGTTGGTGCCAATTATTTTAAGCGTTTATAGCAAGAAGCTTATTTTATTAAATATCTTACCAATGCGAATACACCGTACACTACAGCCAGCAGTGCATATATAAACATTCAAGGAGGTACTCTCTTATACCAAGGCAGCTTCATTTTATCACTCTCCAATTTTTAAGGGGGTTATATCAATGCCGAATTTAGCGGCTTTTCTATCTTATGCAATAGTTACTACCTTTACGCCGGGTCCTAATAATATAATGGCCATGTCCAATGCAAGCGTATTTGGATTCAAAAAGAGCCTGCCATTTTATTTTGGCGTATCAACCGGTTTTTTTATATTGTTTACTCTTTGCGGCTTTTTTAGTGCCACACTTTTTAGATTTATGCCTTCAATTCAACCGTATATGACTTATATCGGAGCGGCATATATACTATGGCTTGCCTGGAAAACATATACAAGTAAGCCCGGTGTTAACGGTGGTGGGAGAAAAACTACAAACAGCTATATTTCCGGTGTACTTTTGCAATTTGTTAATCCAAAAGGTATTCTCTATGCAATCACAACAGTCTCCACTTTTATAGTCCCTTACTTTGATCCCGGTTTTGTTTATATTGGCATCGCTGTATTTTTATGCTTCCTCACGTTTACATCCAATTGCTGTTGGGGATTATTCGGCTCAGTTTTTCAAAAGCTGCTTATAGATAAAAGCAAAGCCATAAATACTGTTATGGCGCTACTGCTTGTATACTGTGCAGTCTCTTTGTTTTAATAATGATTATATCAAACATTTTTAAGATAGAATCAAGCGGT
>CAYXAT010000185.1:0-2792 GCA_964462065.1 uncultured Clostridiaceae bacterium
ATGAAAAAACCTTGCATGTCCTTAATTACTACTCATTTCGATGGGTTGATACAAGAAGGTGTAAAACATCTGCAAGTGAAGGGCCTGCAAAATGTAGATTATGAAAAGATAGGCCATCCGGAAATTATATCGGAATACATGGACTATACCTTGATAGAAATAAAAGAAGAAGCCAAAGTTCCCAAAGACGCCATAAACATTTCCCGGCTTATAGGGGTTCCTGAGGAAATACTGGAAGAAGCCGAACGGATTATTAACGGTAACCCAAAAACTGTAAAGGAGGTCAATGATGAAATCTAAACTGAATTTGAATCAAACCCTTATCGATAGGGCCAGAGTCTCGGCAAAAAACATAGCGGATAATATTCAAAGCTTTATAGATGAACATACAACCGTCACAGTGGAAAGAAGTATATTAAGGCTGTTCGGTGTGGACGGTACCGATGAAATAGGAACACCTTTGCCTAACATTGTTATAGACAGTTTAAAAAGAGCGGGTGGTCTATCCACAGGTATTGTTTATTTTATGGCAAATGCAGTTCTTAATACGGGACTTACACCTCAGGAAATAGCGGAAAAAGTGGCCTCGGAGGATTTGGATATTACAAAACTCCCGTCCAAACCGGAGGCGGAAGTAATAGCTAAAAGTGAAGAAATGGCTAAAGCCGCCATAGAAAAAATAAAAGTTAATAGGGCAAAAAGAGATGAATATCTGAATACAATAGGAGAGGGTCCAAAACCTTATATATATGTAATTGTTGCCACCGGCAATATTTATGAAGATGTTATCCAGGCTCAGGCAGCGGCTAGACAGGGCGCCGATATAATTGCGGTAATCAGGACCACTGGTCAAAGCTTGTTGGACTATGTACCTTACGGTCCCACAACGGAAGGATTCGGCGGAACCTATGCAACCCAGGAGAATTTCAGACTGATGAGAAAAGCATTGGATGAAGTAGGCACTGAAGTAGGCAGATATATAAGACTTTGCAATTATTGTTCAGGACTTTGCATGCCGGAAATAGCAACTATGGGAGCCTTGGAAAGACTTGATGTAATGCTCAATGATGCTCTTTACGGAATACTTTTTAGAGATATAAACATGCAAAGAACCTTGGTAGATCAATTTTTCTCAAGGACCATAAATGGATTTGCAGGAGTAATAATCAATACCGGAGAGGATAATTACCTTACCACATCGGATGCGGTGGAAGAAGCCCATACAGTATTGGCATCACAATTTATGAATGAGCAGTTTGCACTGAAAGCAGGAATACCGGAAGAACAAATGGGATTGGGGCATGCCTTTGAAATGAATCCGGATATCGAAAACGGTTTTTTAATGGAATTGGCACAGGCTCAGATGGCCAGAGAAATATTCCCGAAGGCACCTCTTAAATATATGCCTCCTACTAAATTTATGACGGGTAATATATTTAAAGGACATTTGCAGGACGCACTTTTCAACACTATATCAATATGGACAAATCAGGGAATACAGCTTCTGGGTATGATGACTGAGGCGATACACACCCCATTTATGGCGGATAGGGCCCTGGCAATAGAAAATGCAAAATATATTTTCAATAATATGCGTAACATCGGTGACGAAGTTGAGTTCAAAGAGAATGGATTGATACAAAAAAGAGCGGCAGAGGTACTGGAGAAAGCCGCAGAAATGCTGTCGGAAATAGAAGAGGAAGGCCTCTTTGCCATTATTGAACAAGGAAAATTCGGCGGAGTTAAAAGAAGCAGAACCGGTGGAAAGGGTTTGGACGGTGTTGTCAAAAAAGATGAAAAATATCAAAATCCTTTCATATCGTTAATGTTGAATAACGGTGGGAGGAGGTAATAGAATGGCAGATTTGAGTTTTATGGACAAGGATGGAAATGTTATAGCTTTTGATCCGGCGAGAGTCAGACCATACGGAGATACTATGAACGACGGTAAGGTTCAATTAAGCTTTACCTTGCCGATAAAAGCAGATGAAACGGCTAAAGAAGCAGCGAAACTGTATGCTATGAAAATGGGAATAGATGAGCCTTCCGTAGTGCATATGGGAGAAATGGGAGTGGGATTTTCATTTTTTGTAGTATTTGGCAGTTGCAGCCACAGCATTGATATAACAAATATCAAGGTAACAAAAGTCGAATCGACTACTATGTCAATGGAAGAAACGGATAAATATATAAAAGAAAAAATCGGGAGAAAAGTTGTTGTTATAGGAGCCAGTACGGGAACCGATGCCCATACCGTCGGAATAGATGCCATTATGAATATGAAAGGATATGCGGGGCATTACGGACTTGAACGATATGAGATGATAGAAGCTTACAATCTGGGAAGTCAAGTTACCAACGAGGAGTTTATTAAAAAAGCAGTAGAGTTGAATGCGGATGCTCTATTGGTATCCCAAACAGTTACACAAAAAAATGTCCATATTCAAAATATGACAAATCTTATAGAGCTTCTGGAGGCGGAAGGGCTGAGGGATAGATTCATAGTATGCTGCGGAGGTCCCAGAGTATCCCACGAGTTGGCAAAGGAATTGGGCTACGATGCCGGATTCGGTTTCGGCACCTATGCTGACGACGCAGCATCATTTATAGTGGAAGAAATGGTGAGAAGGCAGAAGGCTTAAAGCATTGAAGAGTTGGACAGTTGGAAGAGTTGGTTAGTTGGAAGTTGTAAGGGAGGGGCTTGCTCCTCCCTTTCGGTTTTTCGGAAAGCAAAAAGTTGGAAGCCTACAAACAAGAGGCGGGCAATTTTGTCCGCCTTTGCCATTCAAAAA
>CAYXAT010000186.1:0-2787 GCA_964462065.1 uncultured Clostridiaceae bacterium
GATACTATGGAAATTGTTCTATTCTCAATCAGAATACCCCGGGTTTTGGCATCTATGGTAATCGGCTCCATGCTCTCCTTATCCGGTGCCGTATATCAGGGGGTATTCAGGAATCCTTTGGTTTCGCCGGATATATTAGGTGTCTCATCGGGGGCAAGTGTTGGTGCTGCAGGTGCCATATTGCTCGGATTGGGAATGGCTGAGAGGCAGATATTTGCGTTTTTAGGAGGTATATTGGCCGTTTTTCTTGCCACGAGGATACCGAAACTTTTAAAAAACCATACAAACCTTATGTTGGTATTATCAGGAATTATTGTCGGCGGTTTTTTATCTTCTCTATTGGCAATAATGAAATTTGTAGCCGAGGAGCAAACCGAGCTTGCAACTATAGTATTTTGGCAGATGGGCAGCTTTTCTGCGATTACTATGAAAGAAATTATGGCTATTGCTCCAGCATTTATCGTCGGCTCCGTTATACTGATAGGTCTTTCATGGAGAATCAATATACTCTCCTTTGGAGAGGTCGAGGCAAAAACCTTGGGGATGGATATAAAGAAATACAGGGGTATTATTATTGTTTGTGCCAGTCTATTGACTGCCGGTGCTGTAAGTATAAGCGGGACTGTAGGCTGGATTGGTTTGGTAATACCCCATTTAGCCAGATTGCTGGTAGGCTCGGATCACATAAAAATGATTCCCGTCACGGTAATTTTAGGGGCTATTTTTATGTCAGCGATAGATACAGTTGCCCGGGCGCTGTTAACGGTTGAGATACCATTGTCTATTCTTACCGGATTAATAGGAGCTCCTTGCTATGCCTTGCTTTTGTACAGGCAAAAAGCAAGTATAAATTAGGAGGAAGATATGATAGCCGAAGTAAAAAACATAAGTTTCTCATATGAAGAGAACCGTATTCTACTTAAAAATATTTCCTTTCCCATTGAACAGGGTAAGATTATTTGTATTTTGGGGCCAAATGGCGTGGGGAAAACAACTCTTCTTAATTGCATAGCAAACCTTATAACCCCTACAAAAGGAGAAATTCTGCTTGAGGGTAAGGATATAAAGGAAATGTCGGCGAAAGAAATAGCGAGGAAAGTGGCTTTTGTTCCTCAATTGATTATTCCATCTTTATCTTACGAAGTGTTAAGCTATGTAGTAACGGGTTGTGCACCGCGAATAGGCACCTTTGAAAAGCCAAAGAAATTGCATTATGAAATTGCACAAAATGCCCTTGAACAAATGGGTATCCCATATCTTACAAATAAATACTATACACAAATTAGCGGAGGAGAGAGACAGCTTGTCAGTATTGCCAGGGCTTTGGCTCAGCGACCCCGCATCATTTTGATGGATGAGCCTACGGCTCACCTTGATTACGGAAATCAAATAAAAGTGCTCAAAATAATTAAGAGGTTGGCTGAAGAAGGTTATGCTGCTGTTATAACAACACATAATCCCGACCACGCGTTATTACTTGGCGGAATGGTAGCCGCAATGGGGCAAAAAGGTCAGTTTACTTTTGGAAGCTCACTGGAAGTGATAACAGAAAATTTTTTATCTTCTCTTTATAGCACAGATCTTTATTTACGTCATATCTCCGACATAGGACGGGATGTATGTATAGCACCTTTAATATAATAGGAAGACGGGTGAATTTATGTTGACAAAAGAAGTTATCAAAGCGGCTAAGCTTTGTATGAAAGACAGAACGATAAAGGATGCCGTAGTAGGTTTATCACTGATTGCAATACAATTGGATAATGGTCATGTAGGAGTGTCCTATACAATAAGAGAAAACTTACCTAATGGTTGTTCCATATTTCCTTATGCACAAAATTTAATTGGCAATCCAGTGGAGGAAATAGCAGACTGGTTGATAACCGGTGGTGAGGATGTGCAAAGAGGTATAGGGATGGCAGTAATAACGGCTCTATCCCAGAGACTGGTTTTATCTGATATTGAAGAGCCCGATCTCATTTTCGGAGTGCGGGTTCTCCCTACGGATACCGTGGGTATGATTGGCTATATCAAGCCTGTTGCAATGGAATTTCGCAAAAGGGCCGAAAGAATGAAAATATTCGATATGGGATTGTCCGCAAGGGGCGGTAATGAATTGGATTTATATCCTACGGAGGAACAGCCAAGGCAATTACCTGATTGTGATATAGTTGTCTTAAGCGGCACGACAATGGTTAACAATACTATAATTGACTTATTAGAAATGTGTAAAAATGCACGAGAGATAATAATGGTAGGTCCTTCAACACCCATGTTTCCAGGTGCATTCAGGAATACAAATATTTCTGTTTTAGCCGGTTCATGGTGGGATTCTAAATACAAAGATGAAATATTTAAAAAAATATCTCTGGCTTGCGGCATAAGCCATTTACGCAAATATATGATAAAAAAATGTGTGAAGGTCAAGTAGCATTTTTTATAAAATACTTAAATTCAATAAGTGCACAAAGATTAAATAGGTGGACGGTTTATCGGGCGTGTATATACCCGGAACCGTCCTTTTGTTTTTAATTGTGTTTGGGGTAACCAAGGCAATTGGTTTTAACATACCATCATACAGTAACATATGATAATATGGATAACTTAAGCCACATACTTTTGGACAACATTATGAAAGTAAAGTACAATTGTAATAAGTCTTGTCCCATGTTTTGGCAGTTAAGAGCCATAATAAATAAGCGGAAATAAATAATAATAATATTGAAGTTTAGTGTATTGACTTTGCATTTTCAATGTGATAAAAATACATTGTTATATGTAGATTGC
>CAYXAT010000187.1:0-2763 GCA_964462065.1 uncultured Clostridiaceae bacterium
ATTATCCCGATTCCGCCTTCTCTGGCAATAGCTATAGCCAATCTTGCCTCGGTGACCGTATCCATGCCGGCAGATATTATCGGTATATTAATTTTTAAACCCTTAGTGAGCATCGTAGTAACGTCTGTTTCCTTGGGAAGAACCTCAGACTTTCCAGGAATAAGTAAAACGTCATCGAAAGTCAGCCCTTCCTTAAGCAACCTTTCCATAAATATTCCCCTTTCTTTTCTTTTTCTCATATATTATCATAATTTGATACTTTTATGCCACTAAAACATAAAATGTAGGTTTGCCCCTATAGATACCCTTATTATAAACTATTTCCGTTTCAATTACTTTACAAAAATAAAAAAGCCTAGGTTATACCTAAGCCGTAAAAGACAATTTCAATCTTTATCTATTTCCCAGCAGCAATCTTTATATTTGCCTGATGTTTAGCATCTACTTTATTTGTTCCGTGGGTCCGACTGTTTAAAAAGTGAATACAAAAATGTCCGTCCATGCCGTTACCTTTTACAGCATCTAAATTTGTACCGCTCCCAAAGCCTCCGCTTCTTCCTTTTACATATGCTTCGGCAGGTTTTGAGTCCAATCCCGCATGAGGCATCCCAATCATAGAGGCGGCAATCTTTCTCTCGCCGACAACTATTAGCACAGGCCTTCTATCCCAGCTCCACTTTCCGCCCCAAATCTCTTTCATCTTTTTTGTATCTTCTTTTGTTAAGGTTTCGCAATCCGCATGGTTACCGCCGTAGCTTCTTTGAATGTTGAAGCTTTTTCCTGTTTTAAAATCAATAACCTGTGCTTTAGCACCTCTGGGAAATATATTTATCACTTCAGTCCACCAATCAAGCATTTCACCATATGTATTATCTCCATCGGATTTACGTTCGGCGTTCCCTCTGCTTGGCGTCTCTTTACTAGCCCCGGTATTAAAACCTTTCTCCGTAATTATAAGTAAATACATGGTTTCATCACCTACGATACCATCAACGGTAAGTCCTTTATTTCTTTGAAAACTTTCTATTGCGGTATTTGTTAAAGGTCCCGGTATCCCATCCACTTTTCCTTTATAAAAGTCCAAATCTTTTAATATCGTTTGTATTTGTTTCAATCTTTCCGTATTGTCTTTATAGTCATAGCTTGTCCCTATTTTTTTCAGGGCGTTTTGGGTATCGTTTCCTACAATTCCGTCAACTGATAATCCGCAATTTCTTTGAAATGACTTTACTGCATCTTTTGTAAGATTACCATAATAGCCTGTCGCTTCACAATCTAAGTATCCTTCAATGATAAGTTTTTTCTGCAGCTCTTTAACACAGACTCCTGTGCTGCCGACTTTCAGCATATCTGCGTGTGCGGGAACTGTTATGAAAACAATCAATGCAATTATAAAAAGTAAAACCTTTTTCTTACACATACTTCTCTCCTCTCTCAACTTGTGAAGATGGTAAAAGTGTCAAACTTTGGTACAGGCATATCTATCTATAGTTTACAGAAATGTCTATTTCATTTCAATGGTAATTTATTACACTGTACAATATGACAAAAATAGACTTCAGGCAGAATACATTCTGCCTGATAAATTAATCTATAACTATCTAATCCAATACTTTTATTGTATCCCCCGGTCTTACTGTGCCGTCCTTTAAAACTTTAGTAAATATACTCTCAGTAGGCATTGCACAACTGCCAATTTGCTCAAATACAGCGCAGCTTATATGGCATTCCTTGCCTATCTGGGTTACTTCTTGTACAGTATCACCTATTTGAAGCTTTGTACCCACAGGGAGTTTGTATAAAGCTATTCCCTCAGTAGTAAGATTCTCGACAAACTTTCTGGTGCATAAGCCTTCAATACCATGTTCTTTCATTTTTTTTATACTTTCAATACCAAATAAGCTTACTTGCCTGTGCCAATTTCCGGCATGGGCATCCCCTATCAGACCGTGCCCGACTTTAAAAAAGCCTTCTTCCATTGGAGTCTTGTGGATACCCTTTTTTGCGCTTACATTTACCGCCAAAATTTTTCCTACCATTAGTTTATACATCCCCTAATCTGATTACCAAAATGTTTTCTTTATCCGCCTATTCTCATCATATCCCTTTTTATGCTTTCGCCTTCATTAAGATGATGCATCTTGGGTTTTACCCAAATACTCGATTCAATAATTTTCGTTATATCTCCGCCGCCTCTTAAAGCTTCTTTAACATCTAGCTCTCTATCGGAATGTAGACAAGGTTTTATTTTACCATCTGCAGTAAGCCTGATTCTGTTGCAATTACTGCAAAAACTGTGGCTTATCGGATTTATCAGCCCTACAGTACCCTTGGCTCCGGGCAGTTTATAATATTCAGCGGGGCTAGACTTGTCCTCTCTGGGAACCGGCTCCAAAGTAGCAAACTTGTCCAAAACCAAGGTATTCGGAGTAAAGTTTTCTTTAGCCCAGTTTGTCGCCTGGCCGATAGGCATAAGTTCAATGAATCTAACATGTATATCTTCATTAATTGTAAAATTGACAAAATCCTCTATCTCATCGTCATTGAAACCACCGATTAAAACAGTGTTTATTTTTATCGGTAGTAATCCTACTTTTTTAGACTCGTCTATACCGTCCAATACATCTCTTAATGAACCGAATCTAGTTATATATTTATATTTTTCTTCATTCATTGTATCTAGGCTTATATTAACTCTTTTCAGCCCGGCTTCTTTCAACTCTCTTGCATAAGCCTTTAATAATATGCCGTTTGTAGTCATAG
>CAYXAT010000188.1:0-2757 GCA_964462065.1 uncultured Clostridiaceae bacterium
TCGATTTATGCCGGCTTTTTATATTGGATAATAGGATTTATTCCAATACTTTTCAGCCTAGTGGCCATTACTATGGTGGGGAAAGGAATGATACCTGCCGGAATATTCAACGAAGACAGCGAGATGGTAATACCATATCTGGCTAAAATGCTCCTTAACCCTGTAGGCTTGGGAATCTTTGTAGGCTCTTTGATGGCTACAGTCATGTCATCCGCCAGTTCTTCAATATTTGCATCTGCGGTCATACTTTCCAACGATATTTATAAGTACAGCAAGGAATTGAAAAATGAAAATATAAGTGATGAAAAGGCTCTCAGCGTGACGAAGGCATGTGTTCTAATAATTGGCATATTATCTCTGGTTGTCAGCTTTTATGCAGAATCCTTGTATGACTTGATGGTGTTTAGCTTTACCATACTGTTCAATTGTTTATTCTTTCCTTTCATTTTCGCTTTTATATGGAAAAAAGCCAATGCAATAGGCGCATTGGTGGGGATGGCGGTAGGCTTTTTCGTAACCTTGGCCGGTTGCGTGATTCAAAAAACATTTGTACCGGAGCCGGAATGGTTCTATACCTTAGTGCCGGCCTTTGGAAACTTCTTAGCAATGGTTTTTATAAGCTTGATAACACAAAAAAGAAATCCGCCAAAGGCATTGATAGCAAAAGACGGTGAAGTAATTAAATGGGGAGATTTAAAAACATGATTTAAATAACCGGTGAAGGAAGGTGTTAATTTGGTCAAAGTATAAGCATCAGGGCTACTATTCAGACATGGTATAATTTACGTTCTTTATCTGAAGATTATACTAAAATCCCGATGCTTTAGGGTAGAATTTGATTTAGCTCATAATAAGTTTACAGGCAATTAGACTTGTAAACAGGGAAACGTGGCAAATATAAGAATCCATATTATACCTATGGTTACGTCTGAACATTAACGCATCAAGTTTTAAATCAAAAATGATTGGAGGAAATATATTGACATTAAGACATTTTGTAGACACGAATGATTTTACAAAACACGAATTGGTAGACATTATTGATCTTTCAATAGCTATTAAAAACTGTATAAAATCCGGTTATAATCCCCCCTTAATGAAAGGCAAAACCTTGGGAATGATCTTTCAACAATCATCCACACGTACACGTGTTTCATTTGAAACGGCAATGGAACAATTAGGAGGGCATGCTCAGTATCTGGGGCCGGGTATGATTCAGCTTGGCGGTCATGAAACCATCGAAGACACGGGTAAAGTGCTGTCTCAGCTTATTGATATAGTTATGGCAAGAGTTATTGAACATAAAACTATCATAGATTTGGCGAGGGCTTCAAGTATTCCCGTAATTAATGCCATGAGTGATTATAATCATCCTACTCAAGAAATAGGTGATATGATAACAATTGTGGAACATCTGCCTAAGGGAAAATGCCTGGAGGATTTAAAAGTTGTTTTTGTTGGTGACGGTACTCAGGTATGCGCTTCTTTAGGGTTTATTACGACAAAACTGGGAATGAATTTTGTTCATTTCGGTCCGGAGGGTTTTCAACTGAGAAAAGTGCATAAAGAAATTATGGAGGCAAATTGCGAAGAATCCGGCGGTTCCTGGTTAGTAACAGATAATGAAGAAGAAGCGCTATCGGGCGCGGATTTCTTATATACGGATGTGTGGTACGGTCTGTATGAAAGTGAATTATCGGAGGAAGAAAGACATCGCGTATTTATGCCAAAATATCAAATAAATAGAGGGATGCTGCAAAAAGCGAGCCTGGGAGCTAAATTTATGCATTGTCTGCCCGCCACCAGAGGTGAAGAAGTGACGGATGAAGTAATAGACAGTGAGATATCAATAGCCTTTGAGCAGGCAGGTAACAGGCTTACCGCTATGAGAGGGCTTTTAGTTTACTTTACTTTATATCAAAAGGATACTTCTGCACTGCAAAAAGAATTGGCAAAAGAAATGCTGGAAAACTTCATGGAACAAAGGCTGTCAATTTGTTGCTGTCATTAAAATCTTGGTTTTGGTTATTTTAAATGGAATATAATTCTGAACGAAGCTGAAAATTTTAAATTATACAATAGAATAGCAGAAGATTTTTTGGCTTCGTTACACATTAACTGTGTTTTAGCCCATATTTTATTCCTATTAGCTTGAAGGAAAAAAGATAAGTATGTAGAATTACTATAATACATCCAAAATGAAAATAAAAAATTTAAAGGGGGTATTGTTTTGGATAATTCCGACATGCGTAACATGGGTTTTGCAACAAGGGCTATTCACGGAGGTTGGAAAAAAAACGAAGAAGGTGCTTTAGCAACACCTATTTATCAAACATCAACATTTATTTTTGATTCTGCAGAACAAGGCGGAAGGAGATTCGCTCTTGAAGAAGACGGCTATATATACACACGCCTTGGAAATCCCACCATTTCGGTATTGGAAGAAAAGGTCGCTCTGCTTGAAGGCGGGGATGCTGCAGTTGCTTTTTCCTCAGGTATCGGTGCTATTGTATCATGTTTATGGACCGCACTGAAAGCCGGCGACCACGTAATTGCATCCAAGACATTATACGGTTGCACTTTTGCTTTTCTAAGCCACGGAATCACCAGGTATGGGGTAGAGGTAACGTTTGTTGACACATCCAATCCTGAAAATGTGCGCAAAGCCATGAAGGAAAATACAAAGGTTGTATACTTGGAAACCCCGGCAAATCCGAATATGAATATTACAGATCTTGAAGAAGTCAGTAAAATTGC
>CAYXAT010000189.1:0-2719 GCA_964462065.1 uncultured Clostridiaceae bacterium
ATTAATTCTAAATATCTTAACCTTTGTTACTGTACAGACATAACCTTTAGCAAATAGTAATAACCCACAGAAAAAAACGTAGATTATACAATGTATGTACTATAACGGCTAATTACTGTTTTGTTCTAAGGTTGTATGAGTAGCCTTCATTAATGTAAATAGCTTTTAGATATAAAATTTAGTTACTAAATGCTTTGTTAAAAGAAAACTTTTTAAATCGGAGTAAGTCTATAAATATTTTTGCCACATAGGGATCAAGCTTCGTGCCGGATAATTCTCTTATTTTTCGAATTGAATCATTCAAATTTCTAGGTTTTAATCGACTTTGTTCATTTATAATATTATCATAGGCATCGGCAGCGGAAATAATTCGTGTAATAAAAGGTATATCAGCACCCTTTAGGCCCTTGGGATAGCCGGAACCGTCCCAGTTTTCATGATGTGCTAACACAAATTCAGCCAGCTCCTGCGTTTTATCGAAATAGTTCAATATCCTATACCCGATAACAGGATGCTGCTCAATCTCTCTTATCTCAGCCTGGCTCAAAGGTCCTCTCTTTTTCAATAAGGAACCCTCAAGAACTACTTTCCCGATATCATGAAGCCGTGCCGCTTCGGAGAGCCTTTTCATGTCAGCTTTGGGCAGATCCAGTGCCTTTCCCAGCTCAAGACTTATTTCCTTTACCCTAAGAGCATGTCGGTATTGTTCCTCGCAACTTTTTGTTAAGAAACTTACTATTAAATCCAATTCGTCTTTTTTAACATCATAGCTTTGCAGAGTTTTTTCGGAATACATCTTAGTTTCCGCTTTATCAAGTGCCCGTATTATATCTTCATATGCTTCAGATTTAGTGTAAAATCCCATTGAGATGCTGCATTTAATCGCTCTGATTTGCTGTACAGATACTCTTTCTTTAATCCTTTCTGCTATCCTTTTAGCTTCCTTGTTATTTGTTTTAGGTAATATTATTACAAACTCATCACCGCCCCAACGTGCAATAATATCGTCTTCCCTACACACACCCTGCATTGTTTCTGCTACTTTGATAAGAAGCATATCCCCAAAAGAATGTCCAAAAATATCATTTATCAGTTTTAAACCGTTTACATCACCCATAAGAACTGATAACGGTAAATTCCTTTTAGTATCCAACCGTTTTAATTCCTCTTCAAAAAAACGACGATTATATAAACCTGTTAAAGAATCTCGGAAGCTTAAGTACTCTATCTTTTTTCTGTGTTCCTTTTCCTTTGTTACATCCCTAAATACAAGAACAACTCCATCAATGGTACCTTTATTGTCAAAGATTGGCGACGCAATAAATTCGATATGATACTCTTCACCTTTTTTAGAAATAAGAACAGCGTTATCTTTTATCTCTTGCGTTTTTTTAGTTTGAAAAACACTTTCTATAGGCCCTTCGATTATTGATTCGATTTTCTCCCTTTTCAAGTTAAAAACTTCTTTATAATTCTTGCCTGCGGCCTCATTTTTATTCATGCCTATCAATTTTGACGCTACTGAATTCATAACCTCTACGTTCTTATCCGCATCGATTAGCATGACGCCGTCACCGATAGATAGCAGAATCTGATAATACTTATTGCGTTCATATATGAGCATTTCTGTAGATTCTCTTCTCTGTACAGCATTCCATACTCCGCTCATCAGCATGGATATCTCATTTACATCCGTCTCATTGTAGTCAGTTTTTTTATTTCCAAACCCCACAACGGCAACTATTTTATCGTCGATAATCACCGGAACCGACATGAATCTTTTTAATTGTACATGTCCCGTCGGGTAACCTTTCTTTAAAGGATTGGGTTGTATAAAATCATTCATTATAATATGCTTTCGCTGTCTGACTACCTCACCCCAAATTCCTGTATTCCTTAATTGATAAACCTTAGGCTCGCCTTTAACATTACATTCCTTCATAACACCTTTAGTCCACGAGTTAAGGACAAATTCCTCTTTTTCTTCATTGTAAAAGTAAATATAACCATATTGGCTTTCGGTAATTTTCAGCATTTCATGTAATGCATAATCTAACTGTTCTTGTTTACTATGAAAGCTGCGTGACAACACTTCTAATAATAGCTTCCCATGTTTCAGCATCCTATTCTGAACTTTGCTTTTTTCTTGTTCCTCGGTAATATCTCTGATATAAGCCCCAATGCCGAACCTGCCGATTGACATAGGAATGGGGAATTTTATTGATTTATAATATCTATTATGCCAATAATCCTCGACAGTAATTGATTCCTGACGTTCCAACGCTTTTAAATCAGCATCACGACAAAGTTTTGCAAACTCTTCATCAACCAAATCAGAATCCTTATGACCTATGATTTCGCCATCAGGAAGGTCAAAGAAATCCTTCATTGTTTTATTTACAAAAATATATTTTAAATTTTCATCTTTGAGATAAGCAAAGTCAGTATTTTTATCTATTAAAGCAGTGCTTAGCTTGTTAAAACTCTCAAGCTCTTTATTCACCTTAGAAATGTGCAGATTTTTTTTATAAAGTATGATTATAACAATAATTAAGGCGGTTAAAGTAAATAAAACGGGCAATGTCATTGTTATGTCATCCCCTTAAAAATTTATCTTACCGTTTAAAATGAAAGCCAAAACTCGATTATGGAGTCTTTAATTATATTTTAAATTATATTATACACCATCAGTGTTAAAATTTCACTTCTTTTACAAAAT
>CAYXAT010000190.1:0-2693 GCA_964462065.1 uncultured Clostridiaceae bacterium
GAGCCCCTTCATCTCCACCAAATTCTATTGTCACTCTATTAGGAGTGATTTTTTTATATTAGAATAGAAAAGTAAGGGCTCGAACGGGGGTTTTAATAATTACTCGAATATTTTATAATTGTGTAAAAGGTGTTAATTGAAATTAGAAAATAAAATTGAAGGAGTAATACATATGATTAAACCATTTGAATTTGTTCTACCCACTAAGATAATTTACGGTGCAGGTAAAATCGAGGTTTTAGGAGATGAGTTAAAAGCTTTAGGCGCAAAGAAAACCATGATAATTACCGATAAAGGCCTAGTTAGATCCGGATTAATAAAAAGGGTATCGGACATAATTGCAAAGTCGGGTATTGGGTATGTGATTTATGACGAAATTGAGGCAAACCCTAAAGATTATAACGTAGAAAACTGTGCCGAAGAAGCGAAGAAAGAATCAATTGATATATTAATCGCTTTTGGGGGAGGGAGTTCAATAGATGCAGCCAAAGCAGTTACAGTGTTGGCAAGACAAGGAGGAAAGGCAAGAGATTATCAGGGAAGAGGAAAAATCAAGGATGATTGTTTACCCCTTATAACCATACCTACAACTGCCGGAACAGGCAGCGAGATCACTTTTTCTTCCGTTATTACCGATACAAAAGAAAAATTTAAATTTACAATAAAAAGCACGGCAATCGCTGCAAAGACAGCAATCGTAGACCCGGGGCTTACATTGTCGGTTCCGCCTATGATAACAGCATCGACAGGAATCGATGCATTGACTCATGCTATTGAAGGCTATACGGTAAATTGTACCGAGCCTATTGCTGAAGCTGTGGGTATTTATGCGGTAAGACTTATCTCACAAAGCATAGCGGATGCAGTGAAAAACGGCAGTAATATAGAGGCTAGAGATAAGATGATGATGGGCAGTCTTATGGCGGGATTATCCTTCAGTCATGCCGATGTAGGATCTGTGCACTGTATGGCAGAATCATTAGGCAGTATTTATGATGCTCCTCACGGTATGTGCAATGCAATCTTGCTTCCTTATGTTATGGAATATAATCTGCCGGTAGTAGAATACAAATATGCGAAAATTGCCCGGGCTATGGGTATAGAAGAGAAGGATGACTACCAAGCGGCTGTTAAAGGTATAGAATACATCAAAGAACTATCAAAGGAAATAGGCTTGCCCGGAATCAGATCTTTGAATGTAAATCCGGATGATTTTGAATTATTAGCCGAAATGTCCGTGAAAAATGGTTCCAATGATAGTAATCCGAGGAAAATGATTAAAGATAATTATTTAATGCTCTTTAAAAAAGTATATGAAAGCGATAATTAGTATCGATTAGCATAAACTATTCTTAATAACATTATATAGGGGAATTAATGTAATAATATACATTATAACAGTGAGCTATAGAGTTATCTTTATAGCTTACTATATTCAACGGAGATTTTTGCGGCCAAATCCGCATTGTTGTTAGCGAGAGCAATGTTTGCTTCCAGACTTTCACCGCCGGTAAGATCTTTAACTTTATCCAAAAGATAAGGAGTTATGTCCTTGCCCGAGATTTTATGGGTTTTCGCTTCTTCTAAGGCTGCCTTTATAGCTTTATTAATTATATCTTTGTTTCCTTCATATTTTTGAGGTATTGGATTTGCTATGATTGCGCCGCCTCGAAGCCCCAAGTCCCATTTTGTCTTTAGGATTTCAGCGCATTGAATAGGGGTATCAGCTTTAATGTCTGTTTTAAATCCACTGTCTCTTAAATAAAAAGCAGGGAATTTATCGGTCTTATACCCTATTATGGGAATCCCCAGCGTCTCCAGTCTTTCTAATGTTAGTCCTATATCTAAAATAGATTTTACACCGGCACATACAATAGCCACGGAAGTGTTTGAAATTTCCGTTAAGTCTGCCGATATATCAAATGTTTTTTCAGCGCCACGGTGCACTCCGCCTACACCGCCTGTAGAAAATACCTTTATTCCGCATATGTTTGAGAAAATCATTGTAGAGGCTACTGTAGTGGCACCGTTTAACCCCATTGCAATCACATAAGGTATATCACGTCTGCTAACTTTTAGTATATCTTTGCCGGTCGAAAGCTGTTCTATTTGGTCTATGCTTAGACCAACCTTTATTCGTCCATTGATAATCGCGATGGTTGCCGGTATAGCCTCGTTTTGTCTAATTATGTTTTCCAAACCCAAAGCAGTTTCCATATTTTGAGGATAAGGCATCCCGTGGGAAATGATAGTGGACTCCAAAGCCACAATAGGTTTATTATGTTCCAGTCCATTCATGACTTCTTTACTGATATCAACATACTTGTTTATGATATAGGCCATTTGTATTCCCCCATATTATAGTTTATTTAATATTAATAATACACTAATATTTGAAACTTTGAAATACAGCAAAAGCTTTTGTTGCTGTTCTGACATTGCACGACTTACATTTTTTTCTTTGGATTATTAATATTTGCTAAAGACTATCTTGTGTAAAGTTATAGGGCTTTTAGGGAGATGGAATACAAGCGAAATCATATACGGCTACAGGAACTGTTATTAAAAAGCACCAATGGCTCAATGGGTATAAGTATTATATCTGAATAGTAATCCTTATATTGATAATTTAATATTAATTTTGTAAAAGAAGTGAAATTTTAACACTGATGGTGTATAATATAATTTAAAAT
>CAYXAT010000191.1:0-2672 GCA_964462065.1 uncultured Clostridiaceae bacterium
GGTATAAAAGCCACACGATTGTTATATTTATTATTTTCTTCAAAAAGCTTTTCAATGAATTTATTGCTAGCCAACTTTGCTGTAGGTAATGCATTGTTATATCCTGTAGACCAAGAGTAGGGAGGTGGTCCCATGCTTCCAGACTTATCCAAAATAAGGATTACATCCGAACCGGAAACTATGGGCATCCCTTCTACTGTCAATGTGATTTCTGCAATTCTATTAGCATAATCGACCCATGTTGCTGTTTTGTGTGCTGCTACCTCTCCGGGAGGTAATTCATCAGGGTTAATAACAGGAGGCTCTACCGGTTCCAATGTATCATAGCTATCTTTGTATGGGTTCTTTATAGTTAGATAAAAGTAAGTTTGGTTTGAACTGTTTACCCTATACCTTATTGTTGCACTTCCCTCTGCTGTTGCTTCTATTGTTGCTTTTATATTGTTAGCTCCATTACTACTGGATTTAACTGTTGCATTATTGCTACCATCGCTTACTGACCACGTTCCACCTGAGTTGAGGATTGTTTCTTCCAATTGCAGAGTGTCCCCAATATCCATCTCATAACGTGGATAATCCACATTAATGTAGAAAGAGGAAGTACCTGAATTCTTTCTATAGTATTGTACTGTAGCATCACCTGTATTCACGGCCTTTACTGTTGCTTTGATATTATTATTACCATTAGTAGGAGTCCCCACAAATTGAACGCGACCACTTCCTGAGGATACTGACCATGTTCCACCGGAATTCAGTTGTCTTTCCTCTAAATATATTGTTTCGCCTCTTACCATTTTATATCTATTGCTTGAACCTGTTGCTGTTGTATTAGTCCCCACAATATAGATGGAGAAATGGTCAGTTTTAAACTTTACTAAGCCTTTATTGTTTTTTGAGTCTTTGTTTTTAATCAGTTCAGCACTCTTGGCTTTGAATTCTCTTTTTGAATCTCTGAAGCTACCTTTACCATATGTGTTTTTACTGTTTTCTGCTTGTTCTTCTTCAGGTACTACATGATATACAAGTATTTCTTCAGTTTCTTCTGCAAATTCAATATCAGAAAAGCTTACTGTTACTTCTCCTTCGGGCTGAATCTCATTACCTTCCTTATCAATCAATGTGATATCAAAGGCTAAAGCTTCTCCCAGTTCGATTCCTTCGTTTTCGCTCAATTCATCCAGATATTCTTGAGTTTCTTCTTGGGAAATTTGTACTGCATTAAGGATTGTACCTACCGGAAGCGCTCCCGAATCTGTTGATACTGTTATGGTTACTCCATTTACTTCAGATGTAAGGTTTACTGCTTCTTCTACTTCGTTTTCTTCAATTTCTGCATAGTAGATTGATACTTTATTTTCTTCTTCATTTTCACTGATTGTAAATTTTGCATTTTGTCCGGATACCACTTCGTATCCTTCTTCTGCTGCTATTTCTTCTTTGAAATCAATGTTTATTATTGTTCCGATTTCCGCTTCACTGGAAACCATTTCAAGTCCCGGCACCTCGTCATCGGTACCCTCTATGAGATACTTGATTTCATATTTTTGCAAGTTACTTCCGTAAACCGCATTTGATACAGTGAGTTCCAACTCACCTTCATTTTTATCAGATGAAAGATCGATTTCTGTACCACCTTCTGCCAGTGCCGTCAGGCCCATACTAAAGATCATTATAAATGTCATGAGCAGTGCTATTGTCTTTTTTGTTTTTCCTTTCATCTTTTTCACCTCCGTTCTTTTTAAGCTGAATTCGTAAATCTCTTTTTATTCTATAAAAAATCAATTTGTAATGCTTTTACACCACATCTTGACTTCATAGCAAGTTTTGGATGTTCAACCACTTTTCTCATATCTAATATACTTATCCATCCGTTAGCAATTAATAATAATTAACCATATCCAAGAATAGGCATGACCACATACTCCGGTACATAAATTTGATTTATTCAGTTTTAATCTTGTAAAATGAGGAATCCCATTTGATATGTTTTTAGGTTGTTCTTACCTTTATTTATAGTATACATTTTTACAATTTCATTTACTGTTTAATCCAATTACATTTGAATTTTATTTCAATTACATTTAGATTACATATAACAAAGAGTGATAAGCTCCTTATGGAATTATGAGTTGCGTTACATGATTTTAGGTGTTTTTACCGCATGATTGGGGTATGCTGAAAAAAAGAAAGGGGAAAGGCGCTATACCCTTCCCCTCTATTTTTAAACAATGTTACATTTCAATTATCGGTTTATATATTTCTGTCCAATGTTCATAGCCGTTATCCAGTCTCTCGTAACGGTGGCTGTTTACAGCTTCCATCATGGCTTCATAATACCATTTATCTTCGGGTAAATCCGGGAATTTCTTTGATTCCGGTAATATCTCACTTCTTGTAACTCGTCTTTCAAGTACGTTGTTCACTAAGGTTACGAATTCAGCACGAGTGATATATTGATCCGGTTTGAATGTACCGTCTACATAACCCTTTACCCATCCTTTTTCTGCTGCAGAGTTGATATATTTGTTAGCCCAGTGTCCTGCGATATCCGAGAATTTATCATCTGCAGTGGTGCTTAGGTTATCAAATCTTGAAGCTATTGTTGCCAGTTCAGATCTGGTTATATAGTTGCCCGGTTTGAATGTACCGTCAAGATAACCCGTTATTATTCC
>CAYXAT010000192.1:0-2646 GCA_964462065.1 uncultured Clostridiaceae bacterium
TAAAAAACAGAAAAACAATAGTTGATAAATTTCAAGGTGAAGAATATGTCCCATTTATGGTATTATCTATAAAGGCGGGGGGAGTTGGTTTAAATCTTACCTCAGCAAACCATGTGATACATTTTGACCGATGGTGGAACCCGGCTGTAGAAAATCAGGCTACTGATAGGGCGTTTAGAATCGGTCAGAAAAAGAATGTGATTGTCCATAAATTTATTACAAGAGGTACAATAGAGGAAAAGATAGATTTGATGATCGAGGATAAAATAAAGCTATCAAAAGACATAGTGCCTGATGCACAGGAAAATTGGATAACCGAAATGGACGATAAAGAGCTGGTGAAGCTATTTAGACTATCAATTTAACAAAAGGGGGCAATGACGTGGGGTATTATGGGAGCGGCTATAAAAAACGTGTTACTGTCGGCGAACTGAAATTAAAAGCAGAGAAAAATTTGCAAAAATTTAAAAAGAAAAATCCTGATATAAACCCTGTTCTAATCGAAGGGACGAAGATTGCTAAGAATTGGTGGGGTAAGGCATGGAACGATAATCTTGAAAGATACTCCGATTATGAAAACAGGATTGGGAGAGGTAAAAGTTATCTAAAAAACGGTATGGTTTTGGATTTGAGAATAGAAGAAGGTATAGCGGCAGCTATTGTCCAGGGTTCAAGGATAAAGCCTTATGATGCTAACATTTACATAGAACCTTTAAAGAAAAAGATTTGGGAAAGTATTGTTAAAGATTGTCAAGGTAAAATAGAATCCCTGCAAGAACTTATCGAGGGAAAGTTTCCAAAAGAGTTATCGGAGCTTCTTACAGCAAAGGGCAAAGGTTTGTTTCCTGCACCGGATGAAATTGGTTTTGAATGTTCCTGCCCGGATTGGGCTGATATGTGTAAACATATAGCAGCGGTCTTATATGGTATCGGTGCCCGGATAGACAATAACCCGGAGCTCTTATTCACATTAAGAGGCGTTAATATTGACGAGCTGATAACAAAATCCGTAGAGAAAAAATCTGAAGAGCTATTAAAAAAGTCAACTAAAAAAAGCAAAAGAGCCATATTAGATGAAGATATATCCGGAATATTCGGTATCGATATGGATGAAGATTAGAGAGTAGTATAAAACATAACAAGAGCCAAGAAAGTGAGTTAAATAGAAAAGTGATTTCATATGATAATTTTGCTATAATAATGTGATTTTCTTGATAAAGATTGGAAACCTGGGTATAATATTAATAATAATGTGATTATATTACATGAACGGCTTATTATTATGTGATAAACAAGGGGTGATAGTATGGAAAGAGTGATTATGCAAAGACTGCTTAGCTGGAAAAAATCTAAATACCGGAAACCACTCATTCTAAAAGGAGTACGCCAGGTTGGCAAAACGTGGCTGCTTAAAGAATTTGCAAAAAACTATTATGGGAATATAGCTTATTTTAATTTTGATGAACATCCTGAATATAAACAGTTTTTTGAAAACACCAAAGATGTTGAACGAATTTTGCAAAATCTGATTATGGTAAGTGGCGAAATTATTAATCAGGATGCTCCTCATAATACTTTAATTGTTTTTGATGAAATTCAGGAATGTCCTAATGCACTAAACACACTAAAATATTTTTGCGAGAACACCCCCCATTATCATGTAGCCTGCGCAGGATCACTTTTAGGTATAGCATTATCCAAGCCTGCTTCCTTTCCGGTTGGTAAGGTGGATTTCTTAGAAATCATGCCTATGACATTTACCGAGTTTTTAATGGCTAATGGTGATATAAATCTTGTTAATTATATGAAAAGCGTAAATAGTGTTGAACCAATCCCGGAAGCCTTTTTCAATCCATTATATGAAAAGTTGAAGATGTATTTTATAACAGGAGGAATGCCGGAATCGGTTCGCTCTTGGACACAGGATAAGGATGTGGAATTGATGCAGCAGGTCTTGTCAAATATTTTAGGTGCCTATGAACGTGATTTCGCCAAACACCCTGACCCTAAAGACTTTCCTAAGATTTCAATGATATGGAAATCAATACCCTCGCAACTGGCCAAGGAAAATAAGAAGTTTATTTATAAGGTTGTTAAAGAGGGTGCCAGAGCACGAGAATATGAGGATGCATTACAATGGCTTTGCGATGCCAATTTAGTTTATAAAATATATCGCAGCAGTGCACCGGGATTGCCTATTTCTGCATATGACGATTTATCTGCTTTCAAATTATATATGGTAGATGTAGGTTTGTTACGGCGGTTGGCTCTTTTGGCGCCATCGGCTTTTGGTGAAGGCAACAGGTTGTTTGTAGAGTTTAAAGGGGCTCTAAGTGAAAACTATGTACTGCAAGCTATGCAAAGCCAATTCGAAGCTATGCCACGATATTGGACAGCTTTAAACCCCAGATATGAGGTAGACTTTTTAATTCAAAGGGAAAATGATATTTTGCCGGTAGAAGTAAAATCAGAAAAAAATGTGGAAAGCCTGAGTTTAAAAAAATACAAAGAAAAGTATGAGGATAAGACTAAATTACGCATTCGCTTTTCTTTGAATAATCTGCGACTTGACAATGACCTTCTTAACTTACCTTTGTTTATGGCAGATTATGCAGATAAGATTATTGAAATGGCGTTAAGAGGATA
>CAYXAT010000193.1:0-2646 GCA_964462065.1 uncultured Clostridiaceae bacterium
GGTTTCAGGGGATATTTGAATGTAGTGTAAATATAGATATAAGAATACTTTGGCGGTATGAAGGATCTGAAATTATTATTACATTGGATATTGGACACCATTCCTTTTTGGATAAATTATAACGGAGAATAATAAAGGAGCCACATTTTTACTTATTAAGAAATATCTTAAAAAAGCATGATATACTGAATATTAGTAGAATAATGTGTGATAAAATGCTTAAGTAAGAAAGGGTAAATATTATTGCGTTTCATGTTTTAAAGGATATAGGCTATGAAACTTCTTCAAAATTAATGATATAATTAAATTGAAATATAAATAACAAGGTGATAAAGATGAAGCTATTAGAGAAAATGGAAGAAAGAATTTTTGATATGGAAAAGGTAGCCAAGGTTTTTAATATTGAACCCTTTGATATATATTTCTTGGGTGGCTCCGCAGGTATATTGGGACAATATACTGATAGGGCGACAAGAGACTTTGATTTTATTGATTTAGACTATCCGGCAAAGCTAGGCAGGGCCTTTGTTCAATTAAGAGAATTTGATATGTTGGACTACAAAAGCACACTCATTTCACCTAAATATAAGGAAAGGGCTACAAGGCTGGATAAATTTAAATATATAAATGTTTATATATTATCACCTGAGGATATAATTATCAGCAAAATTATAAGAATGGAAAAAAAAGATTTTGAAGATATTGATGTTCTTATAAAAACAGCTGATAAAGCCATATTAAACCAGATTATAGGTGAAGTATTGGAAAGAGAAGATTTGTATAAGCCGAAAAGGGATGGATTTATTAAAAACCTAACCATGTTCAGGGAGAAATATAATGTATAGAATTGTATGTGAAAGTTATATAAATTATAAAAAGGACTTCCAGCCGGATAATATAAGTGACTACAGATATAAAGTTACCCGGCCTTTAGATTTATTATTGGATTTATCTTTATATGAAAAAGAAAAAGAAAACAAGACAGTGGACTTTAAAAAGCTTGAAAGCTTTATCTTTTTGGTAAAAAATAATATCAATGACTTTCCGAATTTTAAATCATTCTTATGGAGCCTTGAATCAAGAGGTATTTGTGGTGAGGATTACAATGCAATGGATGAAGAAGAATTTCATGAACTTCTTAAAATTGTAGATATGTTTTTAAGATTGTCTTACTGGGGATAAGTTTTAAAGGTGCTAACCTTTCGAATGTACCAGTTGAATTTTGATGGAAACAATAAGCGAACCTATATGAAGTATTGGGATAAATACCAAGATCACTTTATTGAGGATAATCTTTCATTCACTTCAATTCCGGGTATGCTGCAATATATAAACAAGCAGTAAAAACCATAAAGGATATAACTATCAGACAGAAATTATTGAAGAAAGGACTATTAATGAAACATGATTTGAATTGCATGATTGTGCAAGATTTATTACCGAATTATATACAAAAACATACAAGCGATATTACAAACAAAGCGGTTGAAGAACATATAAGAATTTGTGAGCAATGCAATGAGCTTTTAAATACTATGAGTATTGAAGTAGCTGGTAAGAAATCTACTTTCAAAAAATATTTAGAGTTTTTGAAAGATATAAAGCCTAGAAGATTAATAGCGGCAGTGTCTTGTATTCTACTGGCACTTGTACTTTCGTGTATGCTTTATTATTCTGAATATAAATTTACAGATGATAAGACAGTATTGTCTGCTGCAATTACAGAGTATGCTTCTCATGGAAGGCACAAGGTGGAAGATGCCTATGTCTTGGAAACAAAGAAGGTAGATGGTGTACTTGTTGCATTTTTTAAAGATAGTAAGAATCCAGATATTTATGGATTTGCCAAACTTTTAAAAGGCATAAATATGAAATACCGGCTGGTAAACGCGAGCTATAGGCCAAGAACTTATTCAGCTATTGTTGACACATATAGGTTTAAGACGATTAAGGGAACATACTATGCAGTGGGCGGTCATAATTTAGATAAAAATATTGCCTTTTACGGATTAAAATTGTTTGATTATAGTCGATCTGAATTTACAAAGGATATGCTTAAGTTTGATATAAAAAACAATCAATTTTTAGATGTAAAAAAAGAATCCGATTTACAAAAAAGTATAGAGAGCTTTGAAGGAGACCTCACACTATTTGGTCATAATGATATAATTCTTTTAGATGCAACAGGAATTGACATTACTGAAAGCTATAAGATTCCTGATATTACCGACACATGGGGAGCAGGTATAAGTACGGCAGAATTGTTTATGCTTTATGTATTTATAGCAATAGTCATGGTTTTAGGAGTTGTATTTGCAAGATACTTTTTGACAAAATAGATTTATGGTATTGCTTGATTCATAAACCTTGTTGATGGAAGCATCATAAACTGAAATTGAAGGGAAGGCATAGAATGCATTTTGTTAGTGGATATGTGAACATTTTTCTTTTGTGCATTATTTTATGGTTAGGAAACAATGATATGACATCCGCTGTTTATCAAATCCCAGCATTTATTGCTGTAATTATTGGGTGGATTGCTATCTTTAAATCGAAGAAATGAATATCAGCAGGTTATTACCACCGGAAGCTATATTGACAAATAGAAAAAAGTGAGATACTATATCGATAGTAGATATACCTACT
>CAYXAT010000194.1:0-2617 GCA_964462065.1 uncultured Clostridiaceae bacterium
CCTATGAGGAAGCCTCTTTTGCAAGATTGTATAATATCATATCCGGCAGCGATGATAATGAAATCGATGTTGAATACACAGCCGAATAACATAAAACAGAACAGTAACACAGTAGGGGTCGACGACTCTGTCGACCGAATAATAAAAGTTATGAAAATAAGAAAGGTCAGATAGAATGAAATTAGTATATAAAGGCAAAACAAAAGACGTATATGCAATGAATGACGGCAATTATTTATTGAAATTCAAAGACGATGTGACCGGTGAAAACGGTGTGTTTGATCCCGGCGCCAACACAGTTGGTTTAACCATGGAAGGAGCCGGCAGGGCAGCACTCGGGCTGACAAAGATGTTTTTTGAAATTATGCAGGATAAGGGTATACCAACCCATTATATTGACGCGGATATAGAAAAAAACACAATGACTGTTATGCCGGCGGAAGCCTTTGGGAAAGGCATTGAAGTGATATGCCGCTACAGGGCTGTGGGAAGTTTTATAAGACGATACGGAAAGTATGCCCAAAGCGGAATGCCTCTTAATGCTTATGTGGAAATAACGCTTAAGGACGATGACAGACAAGACCCCCTCATAACGGAAGACGCACTTTGTATGCTTGGGATATTGGCTGAAGGTGAATATAATACTTTGGTAAAACTGACAAAAAAGATTTCAAATATTGTAAAACAGGAATTGGCAAAAAAAGATTTGGAGCTTTATGATATTAAACTTGAATTTGGCAGAGTAGGGGTGGATAAACATATAGCCCTTATAGATGAGATTTCGGGAGGAAATATGAGGGCTTTCAAAGATAGAGAGCAAGTTGAGCCTTTGGTATTGGAAAAGATATTATTGGGAGATTGATGTTAAAATTTTTAGTCCGGGTTAAAAATGCCTATTATGCATTAAGGCAGGAAAAACGGATAGCAAGTGTGTAAACAGATTGGTTTTTATTCCCGTCTGTTTTTCTATCTTTTATTTTAAAAATATGATAATATAAAAATAAGCTTTTCGATAGCAAAGACATTTTATACATTTCAACGGCAGAAGCTACTATACATTAAGTTTGGCAGTAGAATGCCTGTTAGGTAGGATAAAATGAATAAAATAAAGCACACACTTCTTATTGCCGCATGCGTCGCGTTAGCATCACAGTTTAATCTCAGCTATTTTGTAAAAGGTTTTATAATAACTTTATCAGTAGTGTTACTTCCAATATTTCTTTATAACTATGAGGAACAGAACCCGATAATTGTTGGATTTGCTACCGGCATTATTTCACCTCTTTTTAGGGGGATTATTGTATATCTCGGAAACAAAGACTTAAATCTAACATTTGAGTTGGTAGGACCCGATGTATTTTTTTACTTTACTTACGGGATAGTATTCTACATTGTTTATTTTAAAGCGGCAAAAAAGGATTTGACAAGATTTGTTTTATCGGCATTAGCCTGCGATTTTTTATCAAATATTGTGGAGATGAGTATTAGGACAAGAGTGGCAGATATGAGCCTTAATATAATTAAGGATCTGATTATAATTGCTTCCGTCAGAGCGATTATTGTATTGGGTATTGTCATATCGGTAAAACATTACAGGTCCTTTTTGATAAAAGAAGAACATGAGTCCAGATACCGTAAACTCATGCTTCTTACCTCCGGATTCAAGAGCGAAATATACTTCATGAACAAGAATATTACTCAAATAGAAGATGTTATGAAGAAATCCTATAACGCATATAAGATGATTTTTGAAAATAATTATCCGAAAGAACTTAAGAACCTTTCTTTGGATATTGCCAAGGATGTGCATGAAATAAAAAAGGATTATATAAGGATAATTAAAGGCCTGGAGGCTATTTCAAAAGATAAGATAGATTATTCCAAGATGAATATAAACGATATTGTAAGCATTTTGGAGACTAATACAAAAGAATATATAATTGCCAATAATTTAGATATAAGCCTTGTTTTTAGTGTAAGGTCGGACTTTGATATAGAGAACCATTATTATCTTATGTCTATACTTAATAATTTGATTAATAACAGTATTGAGTCTATAGGCAAGAAGAAAAAAGGGTTGCTAAGGTTCACAATATACGCGACTGGAAAAGACTATATTTTTGAAGTAAAGGATAACGGGAAAGGAATAAAGAAAAGCGATTTGGACTATATATATAATCCGGGATTCTCAACAAAATTCGATGAGACTACAGGTAATATAGAAAGAGGTATAGGTCTCGCTTTGGTAAGAGATTTAACGCGGGATACCTTTAGCGGTGATATAGCCGTTAATTCGGAGATAGGAAAGGGTACCACATTCAGAATAAGCATACCGAAAGATATTTTTGAGGGGGAATAGCTTTGAGGTATTATATAGTAGACGATGATATTAATATTGTAAAAATTCTCAGTAATATCATTGAGGAAAGAAACATGGGAGACATTGTGGGGCATTCCCATGACGGAGAAACGGCGTTGAAAGAAATACTTATGTATAACCCGGATATAGTATTGGTGGATTTGCTTATGCCAAAACTTGACGGGAACACATTAGTTAAAGAAATTAAATCCGTAAAGCCTGAAATCAGCTTTATAATGATATCTCAAGTTTCGGATA
>CAYXAT010000195.1:0-2592 GCA_964462065.1 uncultured Clostridiaceae bacterium
ATTATGAGTGCTATTTGTAAAACTAAAATTGCTTTTTTTGATGAAGTGCTTCGTGTTATTTTGACAGATGACGGATTAGAAGAGAACGAATTTTTAGCTGACTTTGAAAAGTATGATTTGACAGAAGCTTTTTGGCGTTTATGTGAAGAGTACTACGGTTATAGAGATGATAGTCCTACTTTGGAAAAGCTAATTATAACTATGTTTGTTACTTATACTGAAAGGTATCTTCAAGCTGATTTGCCAAAAGGATGGAGAAACTTTCTTTCATATAAATCAGGCAGTATTATCGCTTTTTTAGATAATTTAATGAATAATATTTTATATAGAGAAAGATATGACGAGTTGTCCCACCGTGTGGCAAATAGTCTGCAGGTAAAGAAAGTTTTGGAGCAATATGAACCGGAAGCATTGCTTGAATGTGATACTTTTGAAGATATAGATCATATCTTAATTTCCTGGATAATTGAAAGATTGCTTAATGAAGATTTAGGGGCAAAGCTTTCCGATTTATCTATTGTAGATTTATGTAAAGACCGACGAAAACGCCATTTTTCCGATCATTTCCGTTCGGAGTATCATTTGCTTGAAAGCGCCTACCATGTAGTTGCTGCTGCCAATTATCAAAGCAAAAATACTTTACTGGAAATTTATAAGCAATACATAACTGTTGATTATGAGATTGATCAACAGTATAGAAAATTTTATTACAATTATGACCGGTTAAATGAAAATGCTTTATTTGAAAAATTGCGAGACCTTGTTGAAAATATATATTCTAATAAATATTTGACTAACAGTGTTTATAATTGGAATAAAAGCTTGCAGGATAAATATGTTTCTGATTTGCCTTTGCAAAAAGAATTTTATAATAATTATGTGAAAAACAGTAAGGACAGAGTTGTGGTGATTATTTCCGATGCCATGCGTTATGAAGTGGGACAGTCCCTTTTTATGAAACTTTATGATGATGAAAAGTCCACTCCTAAATTGGATGCTATGGTCAGTGTTCTGCCCTCTTTTACTAAACTTGGCATGGGTGCTCTTTTGGCTCACAAATCTTTAGAGTTGACAGAAGATAACAGAGCCCTTGTGGACGGGTTGCCAAGCGACTCTCTGAAACAACGGGAGTTGATCCTTAAAGCTTATAAGCCCGAGAGCAGATGTATTCAGTTTGATGATCTCAAGCTTATGAAAAAAGATGAGCTTCGGGAGGTTTTTACCGGAATGGATGTGGTCTATGTTTATCACAATCAGATAGATGCCCGAGGGGATAAATTGATTACGGAAAATGAGGTGTTTATCGCCTGCTATGAGGCTGTGGATGAGTTATTTGCTTTTATCAAGCGGATTTCAAACAGTGCCAATACACAACATTTTGTCGTAACGGCGGATCACGGTTTTATATATAAGCGTGACAAATTGGAGGAGACGGATAAAATAATTCATTTTGCGGATAAAGAAGCTTTTATCAATCGCCGCTTTATTGTTTCTCATGAGCCTCTGAATGATGATGGTATTGTATCTTATTCTATGGGGGATATTCTTGGTAATGAAGATGAGAAGATGGTCTCTGTTCCTATCAGCTCTCATGTTTTTAAGGTTGCCGGCGGCGGGCAAAATTATGTTCACGGCGGTTCTTCACCTCAGGAAATGATAATCCCTGTAATTGATGTAAAAGTTGAACGGGGCTATGCGGAAACAAAATCGGCTAAAATCACTTTGATAAGCATGGTACAAAAGATAACCAATTTGATTACTACTTTGGATTTTATCCAATCTGAACCTGTTAGCGATGTGGTAAAAGAAACTAAGTATAAGATTTTCTTTATTTCTGAAGATAATGAGAAGATATCCAACGAATACATTTATGTAGCGGATAAAAAAGACGAGGAGCCGGAGAAAAGAATTTTTAGGTTGAAGTTTAATTTTAAGAATAAACTGTACGATAAAACAAAGCGATATTATTTAGTGGCTTATGATGAAAAAAATGATGTGGAAGTTTTCCGGCACGGCGTTGTGATGGATATCGCCTTTGCTGATGACTTCGGTTTCAATTTATAGGGGGTGTTTGAAAGTGAGTGAATTTGAAAAAGAGCATGATGTAATGGAGATTGAGGAATTTGAAGATGATTTTGATATGCAAGTTGATGATGAGATTCATGAAGATAAAAAGGGCGAGATAGATATTCTGCTGAATGATAAGCTGAATGATGTTTTTGCCGGTAAGATAGTTCGTAAAGATTTGACTAAAAAAATCAAAGAAGGTGCTAATGTACCGATTTATGTTTTGGAATATCTCCTTGGTATGTACTGCGCTACTACTGATGAGGATTCTATTTCGGAAGGCGTCAATAATGTTAAAAACATTTTGGCAGAAAATTTTGTCCGCCCTGACGAGGCACAAAAGATTATATCTAAGCTGAGAGAAAGAGGCAGTTATACAATTATTGATAAAGTTGCGGTTAAACTGAATTATCGTCAGGATATTTATGAAGCAGAATTCTCCAATTTGGGAATCAAAAATGTACCCATTGCTCCCAAATATGCTTCGGATTTTGAGAGGCTTCTAAGCGGTGGTATTTGGTGTAT
>CAYXAT010000196.1:0-2574 GCA_964462065.1 uncultured Clostridiaceae bacterium
CGAAAACTGCTGCACCGCAAGGTGCCGGGAGTTCGAATCTCCCTCTCTCCGCCATTTTTTATTTGAAAACCTTTAATTAGGCAGTGGGAAAGTCAAGTCCTACACCCGTCACGATAAGCATTCAGAACAATACCAAGATAATTCTCCACGAAAGGCAGGTAGTCATTTTCTGCCTCATGTAAGCCGATACCGCTTTGCTGCAAAACATCATAATAAGTGTCTTTGGTCTTTTCAATCTGTGCACTTGTAAACAATCTGAGCTGAATTAAATAGACATCATATTGAGGGTGATTAATGTTTTGTAGAAGTCTTTCACACCATAACCACTTGCTATATAACTTTGCGGCAAAAGAGTACTTGTCTGTTTTTATCGGAACATAGGATTTATAAGTTATATCTTATAAATCTGGAAAATTGATTTGGATTTAAGATATAACTGTGGTATCATAGAGATAAATAAAATACAGAAGAGGAGGTCTTTCATCTATGATAAGTCGAGAGTTATATATGAGCCGCATACGTCCTTTTATCGGAAATGAGCTTATTAAAGTTTTAACCGGCATCCGCCGAAGCGGAAAGTCCGTCATGCTGGATTTGATTCAGCGAGAGTTGGTTGCCTCAGGTGTAAATGAAGATCAATTTATTTTTATCAACTTTGAGAATATGAGCAACGCACACCTTTGTTATGCCGGGGTACTGCATGAAGAGGTCACTCGGCGGGTGAAGGGTATCTCCGGGAAAGTATATCTTTTTTTTGATGAGATTCAGGAAGTCGTTGACTGGGAAAAGTGCATCAATTCCTTTCGAGTTGAATTTAATTGTGATATTTATATCACCGGCTCAAATGCCAAGCTACTTTCGGGAGAGTTGTCCACATACCTTGCCGGCAGATATGTTGAATTTGTGATTTATCCCTTTTCTTTTGCAGAATTCTCGGAGCTGTATCATACAGTTTTTCCTGATACAGATTCGAGAACTATGTTTACTCGATACCTTACAGACGGCGGGATGCCATACCTGAGCAACCTCCGCTATGCCGAGCAGCCGAGCCGTCTGTACCTGCAAGACCTCTATAACTCTGTTGTCCTTAAAGATATCGTAAAACGTAACAGCATCCGTGACGTTGACCTGCTGGAGCGTATCATCGCATACATTACAGCAAACATCGGAACGACTTTTTCCGCCACGGCGATTTCGAAATATCTTAAAAGTGAGGGGCGCACTGTCGCGCCGGAAACAATCTTAAACTATATCAAGGCTTGCGAAGATGCCTTTTTGTTTTATCGTGTACGCAGACAAGACTTGCAGGGGAAAAGGATTCTCACAATCAATGAAAAGTATTATATTGCCGACCATGGAATCAGGGAGGCTGTTTTCGGCGGAAATATGAAGGACATAAACCTCATTTTTGAAAACATCGTATACATGGAACTCCTGCGGAGAGGGTACAAGGTTACCGTTGGAAAAGCAGAAGAAAAAGAGATTGATTTTATTGCTGAAAAGCAAATGCAGAAGCTTTACGTTCAAGTTGCTTATTTGCTTGCATCAGATGAAACAATCCGGCGTGAATTCGGGGCATATAGTACGATTAGGGATAATTTTCCCAAGTATGTTGTTTCGTATGATGAATTCGATATGAGCAGAGACGGACTTAAGCATATGAATATACGTGAGTTCCTATTGTCTGAGGAGTGGACTTAATACTCAATTTGTATATTTGTTGTTCAAAAATTATTAGCTCCT
Organism: uncultured Clostridiaceae bacterium; assembly: GCA_964462065.1. GTDB lineage: Bacteria > Bacillota > Clostridia > Lutisporales > Lutisporaceae > JAAYKT01. The sequence goes on from CAYXAT010000196.1 coordinate 1,744, forward strand.
AATAAGTGAGGGGATGTTCTTAATGAAAAATATTCAGTCGAAAATGTGAACAATGACATTCTTAGCCAAGAATCTGAAAACAACGACGAATATAAAACTGTTGTTCCGCCACAAAAAGAAACTATCAATCCGGCATCAATAATAATTATGCTTTGCACAGTTGTGGTGGTTACTGCAGCAATTTACATGAAAGGAAAGTGACTTAATGCTGCCTTTGCTGTTCAAATTGTCCCTTCTAGAGAAAATAACTGTAAAATCCGGTAGTAGCTTATCCCTTTTTTGAAGCCCTTATTTTATCGTATCACAGGGTTTTCTTTTACCTCCTGAAATCCGCTTAGGATTGTTGATACTACTCTACAGCGTTTAGCAATAGCCAATATAAGATTCAATTCATTTTTACTATTATTCTAGTTTTTATAAAATCATTTCATAGTTTTAATTACCCCAATAGCTCTTTACTATCTGAAAATCTCTTAAGGTCTTTAATTTTGCTTGAGAACAGACTGCCAACGTCAAGTGGCAGTTTTATAAGGAATTTATTATTCCACAACCTACCACAGATTTGATTATAAGAATATGCGAATTTATATAAAAAAGCCAAGAAGTAGGGATATTATCACAAGTAACTATATTTATTTCTTTCATTCTTTTGAGATAATATGTTACAATTAGGCTAATGATTACCAATCATAATCCTAATAAACGAGGTGCAATCAAATGAATGTAAGCTACAATAAACTATTCAAATTATTAATTGATAAAAGCATGAAAAAAACTGATCTACGCATTGCAACAGGCATAAGTCCAAACACCCTCACTAAACTATCTAAT
>CAYXAT010000197.1:0-2572 GCA_964462065.1 uncultured Clostridiaceae bacterium
CCTATGAGGAAGCCTCTTTTGCAAGATTGTATAATATCATATCCGGCAGCGATGACAATGAAATCGATGTTGAATACACAGTAGGGGTCGACGACTCTGTCGACCCGAATAATAAAAGTTATGAAAATAAGAAAGGTCAGATAGAATGAAATTAGTATATAAAGGCAAAACAAAAGACGTATATGCAATGAATGACGGCAATTATTTATTGAAATTCAAAGACGATGTGACCGGTGAAAACGGTGTGTTTGATCCCGGCGCCAACACAGTTGGTTTAACCATGGAAGGAGCCGGCAGGGCAGCACTCGGGCTGACAAAGATGTTTTTTGAAATTATGCAGGATAAGGGTATACCAACCCATTATATTGACGCGGATATAGAAAAAAACACAATGACTGTTATGCCGGCGGAAGCCTTTGGGAAAGGCATTGAAGTGATATGCCGCTACAGGGCTGTGGGAAGTTTTATAAGACGATACGGAAAGTATGCCCAAAGCGGAATGCCTCTTAATGCTTATGTGGAAATAACGCTTAAGGACGATGACAGACAAGACCCCCTCATAACGGAAGACGCACTTTGTATGCTTGGGATATTGGCTGAAGGTGAATATAATACTTTGGTAAAACTGACAAAAAAGATTTCAAATATTGTAAAACAGGAATTGGCAAAAAAAGATTTGGAGCTTTATGATATTAAACTTGAATTTGGCAGAGTAGGGGTGGATAAACATATAGCCCTTATAGATGAGATTTCGGGAGGAAATATGAGGGCTTTCAAAGATAGAGAGCAAGTTGAGCCTTTGGTATTGGAAAAGATGTTATTGGGAGATTGATTTTAAGATTTTTAGGCCGGGTTAAAAATGCCTATTATGCATTAAGGCAGGAAAAACGGATAGCAAGTTTGTAAACAGATTGGTTTTATTCCCGTCTGTTTTTCTATCTTTTATTTTTAAAATATGGTAATATAAAAATGAACTTTCAATAGTTAAGACATTTTAGAAGCTACTATACAGTATAGTTTGGCAGTAGAATGCCTGTTAAGGTAGGATAAAATGAATAAAATAAAGCACACACTTCTTATTGCCGCATGCATCGCATTAGCATCACAGTTTAATCTCAGCTATTTTGTAAAAGGTTTTATAATAACTTTATCAGTAGTGTTACTTCCAATATTTCTTTATAACTATGAGGAACAGAACCCGATAATTGTTGGATTTGCTACCGGCATTATTTCACCTCTTTTTAGGGGGATTATTGTATATCTCGGAAACAAAGACTTAAATCTAACATTTGAGTTGGTAGGACCCGATGTATTTTTTTACTTTACTTACGGGATAGTATTCTACATTGTTTATTTTAAAGCGGCAAAAAAGGATTTGACAAGATTTGTTTTATCGGCATTAGCCTGCGATTTTTTATCTAACATTGTGGAGATGAGTATCAGGACAAAGGTCGCAGATATGAGTTTTAACATAATTAAGGACCTGATAGTAATTGCATCAGTCAGGGCTGTCATTGTATTGGGCATTGTGGTATCGGTAAAACATTATAGGTCATTTCTGATAAAGGAAGAACATGAGTCCAGATATCGTAAGCTTATGCTTCTAACCTCCGGATTTAAAAGCGAAATATATTTCATGAACAAGAATATAACTCAAATAGAAGACGTCATGAAAAAATCCTATAACGCATATAAGATGATTTTTGAAAATAATTATCCGAAAGAACTTAAGAACCTTTCTTTGGATATTGCCAAGGATGTGCATGAAATAAAAAAGGATTATATAAGGATAATTAAAGGCCTGGAGGCTATTTCAAAAGATAAGATAGATTATTCCAAGATGAATATAAACGATATTGTAAGCATTTTGGAGACTAATACAAAAGAATATATAATTGCCAATAATTTAGATATAAGCCTTGTTTTTAGTGTAAGGTCGGACTTTGATATAGAGAACCATTATTATCTTATGTCTATACTTAATAATTTGATTAATAACAGTATTGAGTCTATAGGCAAGAAGAAAAAAGGGTTGCTAAGGTTCACAATATACGCGACTGGAAAAGACTATATTTTTGAAGTAAAGGATAACGGGAAAGGAATAAAGAAAAGCGATTTGGACTATATATATAATCCGGGATTCTCAACAAAATTCGATGAGACTACAGGTAATATAGAAAGAGGTATAGGTCTCGCTTTGGTAAGAGATTTAACGCGAGATACCTTTAGCGGTGATATAGCCGTTAATTCGGAGATAGGAAAGGGAACCACATTCAGAATCAGCATACCGAAAGATATTTTTGAGGGGGAATAACTTTGAGGTATTATATAGTAGACGATGATATTAATATTGTAAAGATTCTCAGTAACGTCATTGAGGAAAAGAACATGGGAGACATTGTGGGGTACTCCTATGACGGAGAAACGGCACTAAAGGAAATACTTATGTATAATCCGGATATAGTCCTGGTGGATTTACTCATGCCAAAACTTGACGGGAGCACTTTAGTTAAAGAGATTAAATCCGTAAAGCCTGAAATCAGCTTTATAATGATATCTCAAGTTTCGGATA
>CAYXAT010000198.1:0-2556 GCA_964462065.1 uncultured Clostridiaceae bacterium
ACTATGAAGTAGGTTATGTCACCCAGGTTCTTATGGATTGTGCAAACAGACGGCTCCCCGCAGGAATCAAAGGCGGTTATGATTTTGTTGATGTGCGAGATGTGGCAAAAGGCATAATATCCGCTTGCGAAAAAGGAAAATCCGGTGAAGGGTATATACTTTCCAACCGCTATATATCAATTAAAGAAATTTTGCAATGCGTGCAGAAACAGACAAACATACGACGAATAAGGCTTTTCCTGCCCACATGGGTAGCTTCAGGACTTCTACCTCTTTTCACCTCGTATTATAAACTTAGGAAAAAGAAGCCTCTATACAACCGCTATTCGCTGTATACACTTACAAGCAACTCAAACTTTTCAAATGAAAAAGCCCGTCGTGAATTGGGATTCACCACCCGCCCCTTTAAACAAACTATCGCAGATACTTTGAATTGGTTAAAAGAAGAGGGGAAGATATGAAATTATAAAGCTTAATTCAGCATATAATATTTTAAAGATAATAGTGTACACTATGTACATAGTGTACAAAGTAATTTATAATGGAGGTAAAGGAGATGAAAAAATTGGAGGCAATTAATGCTACAAGTGTAAGGAAAGATTGGGGTGCTTTCATTGATTCTGTAGTTAGAAACAAACCTAAATTCGTAAAACGTTCAAGAGACTATATTTTTGTTACCGGTACAGAAATGCTAAAAGATCTGCTTAGAGAATATGAATTAAATGCAACCGTTTATGTTGAAGAAAACAATTCAGTAACGTTATCCATAGAAGAAATGGATATTGCAGCCAATGGAAATACAAAAGAAGAAGCATTAGATAACCTGATAGCCAACTTACAGGAATATGCAGATGAATATTATGAGGAATTTGAATATTGGTATTCGGCACCTAATAGAAAATCCCATTTACCTTATGTCCTAAAAATACTCCTTCTCAACGATATAAAAGAAATCTCGGAAATGATAAAATGCCAAGCTGGAAAGATTTAAAAAGATTTTGTGAAAATGATGGTTGGGAGTTATATAAAATCATCAATCATTATTTTTGACATGCTTTTGCCAAAAAACCAAAAACATAACGGTTGATTTATTGTACCTGACCTCTAAATCACGAAGGTTAATTGCTGCTTTAAGGTTTATTACTTATAAAACTTGAATATAACATATACCTTTCTCCCCCGGATTGCTTTGCCAAATACATAGCCCTATCTGCATAGTTTATCAATTTATCTCTATCGGTTGTATTCTCTGGAAATATTGAAATCCCGATACTTAGGGATATTTTCAATTCAAGATTATCCACCCTCATGGGTTTTTCATGTCTTTCTAATATCTTGGAAGCAAGTATACAAGCATCTTTATCAGATTTTAGAAATGTTTGTACTATTATAAACTCGTCCCCGCCCAGCCTTGCGATAAAGTCTGTTTTTCGTATAGAACTGTTAGCCTCTTTTGCAACATTCTTTAGGACAATATCACCTATTGCATGCCCATATGTATCATTAATCATTTTAAATTTGTCTATGTCAAAAAGCATTATAGCAAATTTTTCTTTACCCCTTTTAGCGCGTTCAATCAACATATCAAGATGTCTTATTAGATGACTCCTATTAGCAATCCCTGTTAAGCCATCATAATTTGCAAGGTAATTCATTCTTTCTTCAACCTTTTTTCTTTCGGTAATATCTCTGATTATATGCAATCGAGTTCCATATTCGCCTTCAATAACACTTTTTACACTAACTTCTACAGGAAATGCCGTGCCATCTTTTTTAATATGGATTGATTCAAAAGTTATACCTATAGAATCTGAAGCCTTCATTTCATCAATGAAAGTAATCATTGTTGACGGGTGTCTAATATCCTGTATTTTCATTTTTGTGAATTCTTCTATTGAATAACCATATTTCATTAATGCACTTTTATTAGCGTTTATAATACTACCGTCGATTTTAATATATAATATAATATCAAGAGCAATATCAAACAATGTTTGATGTTGTTTCAAAATTTCATTGGCTTTCACAAGTTCTGTTATATCATAGAGAAAAGTAATAAAGATTCCTATAGATGGGCTGAACACGGATATCCTAAAATGCTTATCTAAAGATGCAAAATAACTTTCAAATTGAATGCTTTCTCCGGTTAGGGCAACTTTCCCATAGGTTTCAATCCACCTTTCTCTTGAGTCAGGGTATATTTCTGTTACCCTTTTATTTGTTAGATCTCCTCGTTTCAAGCCGGAAATTTTTAAAAAGGCTTCATTAACTTCAAGGTAAATATAGTCTATTGGTTTTTTTGAATCGTTTTTTTGAATCGTCACAAATAAGCTTATGCACAGCAAAACCTTCGTCCATGGAATTAAAAAATTTCATCATCGTTTCGTTGCAATTATCTTTATAATTAGCAAAACTCCACATAAAGTATGTTTCCTTTTATCTTTTGTATATTTCCAGTCTTATTCGCTACAAAGTGTGGTTTTCCAAACAGGACATTAATGCCCTATTATCTCCTACGCCTATTATTCTTAAGAAAATCATACATATCTTCCAAAT
>CAYXAT010000199.1:0-2526 GCA_964462065.1 uncultured Clostridiaceae bacterium
AGGGAAAAAGCCTCTGCCGGATTTCAGCAAGGAGGAGGCGCCCATATCAAGCGGCATTATTGACAACCTTATCAAATCGCCGGGTGGCGGTATAAAATTTGTGTTTCCCGAGGGTGATAAAGTAAAGGATTTTACCACGGAGGAGAAAAAATTCCGCGAAGTTATACCTGAAGAAAATTTGGCTTTTTTGAATTATGATACTAAGCTTCAGCTTTTTGTTTCCACAACGGAGGATAAACCTAAGATAAAGCCCCGGACAAATATCATTTCAAACAGCTACGCATCCATAGCCAGGGATTATGGGGCATTCATACTGCCTCAAATACAAGAAAGCCTGCCATCAAAAGTTGAAACAACTATACCGAAGCTGCCCATAAAGGAAAGCACGATTCCCAATTTGCCTTTTGAAGAGGATACATCTCCGAAGCTGCCCTCTGTAGTTGCTGTACCTAAGCTTCCTATAAGAGCAGAAGGCGCAGTATATACAAAAGCTATGCGTTCCGCTTTTATTGATTCCGAAGGTAACCAAAAGCGATGGTTTGTATTTACCCTTGATAAAGGCACGAATGCCAAGAAAATCATTTGGCAAGTTTCCTCATCACCTTTTAACGGATTTGACGGTAATTGGAAGAATCCGTTAGGTTTGATAGGTTCAGGGGAATTATCAGCAACAATGGGAGAGTTCCAAATTGATTTTGGGAATTTAAAAATAGAAGCATCCACAGGAATAAGTATTAAAAAGAGTAGTATATATGACTCGCTTATAAAAATAGATTCTTCTTTAAAAATAAAACCCATACCCCAAAAGCAAAAAATATATTATGTTCGGGCTGTGCCCGTGGACGGAATGGGGCAGGTAATCGGTGACCCGGGGACCGGTGTAGAAGTCGTCTTTGGTCAGAGGATTATGTCGGGGAATCCCAATGAACCTGTCAAAGCGGAGTTAGAGCTTTGGTCAAGTCTCGATAATCAAAAATTAATTATCAGCGGCGAATTTCATGTTCCGGGAACTCCGACTAAAAGGGATGTTGTTTATTCCCTTGTTACAAATAACGGCTCAAATTTCTTTCATTTTCACAACCTGAAAGATGAATATAAACATTTGATAATACAGGTATCTGCGAAAAAGTTTCCTGTCGGAGGCGGCAATTGGGAGGACACACCGGATTTGGTATTTGAGGAAAGTCATGATTTGCCCACTGATATATATAGCAGAAGAGGGGGATATGTATATTACGACGAAGAGTATCCGGCAACAGTGGAAATCGATTTTAAAAAATTCGGGAAAAAAGCTTCCGAACTTAAAGAAGGAGACTATGCAGACTATTATGTACGAGGGGTGGCATTAAAGCCTTCCATAAATCCGGGGCAGTTTGACGCTATATATACGGATACGGTTAATGTGAAATATGGATTAAGTGAGTCCACCATCAAACCATATTTTCCGCCGGCACCGCCTACGAAGGAATTAAATGTAACAGTTCCCGGGGTGCAGATTAAAAGCTATACGCCGGCTCAGTGGCAAAAAAATGATTATCTCCATCACTACTATGTATTCCAAGAGCCTAAAGCCATGGAAATAGTGGGTAAATATAAAAATACCGCTACAGGTGAAGTGTTAAAATCCTATTATAAGCATAATTCTCCTACACTTGGCAAGAATTATCCCAATCATACTATTGAGCAATATGAAAAGGAAATTATCCCAAGGGTGCTTTCTGTAGGAACAGCGGTATATTTCCCGCCGCCGGAGGAAAAAGAAGAAAAATGGTATGAGCAGCTATGGAATATGGTCAAAGGGTTTTTTGAAGATTTATGGAAAGCGGTTAAAGCATATGTAAACTGGGTCAGTGAGACCTATGAGATGTTGAAGGTTAAGCTTGTAGAATTGGCAGTTAAGCTTTGTCCTATCGAATCATTAAAAGAAGAGTTTAAAGCAGCTATGGAAGCCCTTCTAAACTATGGGCTGATGTATCTGGGTATACCGCCCACTCTGCCAAATTTTGACCAACTTTTTGATTCGAGCATAGATTATCTGGTATCTGTCGCCCTTACAGAGGCGGGAATACCGGTAACAGAGGGAAATAAGGAAATAGTTAAACAAGTAGGCGAGGAAGTAGAAAAAGCAATAAAGGAAGCCACTTATACTTCTGACTATAATCCCGTCGAAGCACCATTTTTGAAATTAGACCCCAACTACCTCTATCGTCCTGCTTATGTGGATGTAGAGTTGTTTAACAATGCAAGTGTGCCTTCCATTGCAGGAAGCTTTAATCTGGATGTTACCTTTGAATTTAATAAAAGCAATATGATTGCTTCTTCTAAAAATCCCGGACTGGTTTTGTCTCATGTAAATTGGGCAAGAACTATAGCCGGCTCGAGCACCGCAATAAAAAATGCCAGCCAGTATTTTGAATACTTTGTCTACGACTTAAACGGAAAGACTGTGAAATATTATGAAAATGAGAAAGCAATCTATGATGTATTTAAACCGGTAAAAGGAGTAAAAATACCGGAGCTGAAGCC
>CAYXAT010000200.1:0-2508 GCA_964462065.1 uncultured Clostridiaceae bacterium
CTATTTCATCTGCCAATATATCGCTTTCTAAAAACATATTCTCCATATTACCTATCTGACAAATCCTGCTTCCCCCTTGAACGGTGCTTCCGGTGCTTACATCCTTCTCCAGTGCAATTCCTTCAATGGGTGATATTACCGTCAATTCTCCCCGCTTCTTTTGAAGAAGATTAATTTGGTTTTGAATCTCTGCCATTTGAATGCCGTACAATTCCTCCCTATGGGTTGATATGCCCTCCCTTGCTAACTCAACGCTGCTTTCTGTCATTTCATAATTTGCTTCAGCAATTTCCAAAGCTGCCAAGGCGCTTTCGTAAACATCCTTGCTTATGGCCCCTGCATCGTATAATGTCCTGTTGTTATCAACAATACGGATTGCTTCTTCCAAAGCAGCCTTCGCTGACTTTTTTTGTGCCTCAAGCTTACGTAATCCGGCCTCGCTTATATCACTCTTTGCCTCGGCAAGGTTAGCGACAACTACTTTTTTCTGAAGCTCAAGATTCTCAATTTGTGTCCGTATTTCATCTTCGTCAAATTTAATCAGCACATCCCCTTTGCTAATTCTATCCCCCACTTGGAAATAAACATCCTTAACCTTACCGCCATGGGGTGCCAATACATCTGCCTCGTCTTCAGGTCTTACAACTGCACTTTCCTCAACGTACTCTTTGATGGCACCTCTTTCCGCCTTGACTAAATCCACCTCAACAGCTTTATTTTTAATACCCGCTGCATAAAAAACCGCTGCCGCCCCCATTAACACAATCAAACCTCCAACCCAAGCAGCCCTTTTCTTTAACCTCACATCAACACCCCCTATGAAATGCGGCTTTTTAAAGCCTCAATAAAATCAAGCCCTTTGATTCTCCTCCATGTAGAAATCTGTGCAATAACGGCAAATACAATAGTTGCCCCACCGGCAGTGATAAAAACCCTATTGGAAAAAACAACGGGAAACGTTATTATATCCGAGCTGAATGTTTGTGCCATGCCTCTGATCATTCCAACACCAAAGGGTATGCCCAAAAGGATTGCAAAAGCGGCAATCAAAAAATTCTCCTTTACCAACATAGCAAAAATATCTTTTTTATCAAATCCCATAACCCTGAGTGATGCCAATTCCAAGCGGCGCTCGGATATACTGATAATAGTAGAATTATAGATAAGAACAAAGCTCAATATCCCGCCAAAGAGCATATAAAGTCTTGTGACAACAACAATTATATCCAGATACTCTTCAAAAGATTTCTTAAAATCATCCACAGCCATGATGGAATTAATATTCCCGGCATCCTTTAACTTCTCTTTTAAATCGTCTTTAGACTTTACAGCGACTCCCGTAATCATTCTTTTATCAGCCAAAGTGTTTTGCATAAACTTTATGTCCATGTAGCCGTTTATTCCTAAATACTGCCTCACCACTTCTTTTACTTCAACAACCGTATTATCCTTCCCGGGAAGGAAATTTTTTATGGTTACCCTGTCCCCTTTGCCGATATTCAGTATCTCGGATAGGGCTTCCGTGATGATTATTCCTTTATCCTGCAGCCTTACTGCCTCATCGTTCATATTTCTGAATTCCAAAAAGGATGTATCCGAGGGTGCACCGACAATGCTTACCGTTTTTTCCTTAAGCCCGTTTTTTAACTCAAAAGGATATTCGAACCTGGGCTCTATAGCATCAATATCCGCTAAATGCTTAATCTCCGTAATCACTGTTTGAGACATAGGTTTTTTAAAATCTATTATGTAATCCATCTTCTGGAAGTCTCCGTATTGTATGGTAAACATAGCCGTAACGGCTTCCAGCATATATTCGGGTACAGTGTTTATGCCGAAAGATAATGCCAGTCCCAAAACCAATAAAGCAAAACGCCTTTTATTCCTTAGAATATTTTTGATTACAACCTTCCAACTAAAAGAAAGTCTCCTCCAAATAAACCCTGCCCTTTCAAGGAATATATGCTTGCCTGCTCTTGGCGGCTCGGGAAGCATCGCATCGGCGGGAGTTATTCTAAGGGATTTCCTCCCCCCTATAACACCGGATACAATGCAAAACAGGCTTGTGAGTATAATGGAATACAATATATAAGCATACTGTATCTTTATTGCTATCAAAGGTATATTAAAATACAGTATAAAGTATTCCGTAAGAACCTTTGACAGCAAAAGTCCCAAAATAATTCCTAAAAAGGCTCCTGCAATGCCTATCATCAAAGAATATTTAATATAATGGAAAATCACTTTTGTATTGCTATAGCCCAATGCCTTTAAAACACCTATAGTCATTCTGCCATTGCTCACTATCCTGGATAGTAAAATGGCTATTATTAGGCCGGCCACAGCTAAAAAAAGCAAAGGCAAAGATGTAGAAATTTTCTCGAAGCCTTCTAATTTTTCAACAAGCACTCTGTTGCTTATTTGATTTTCTCTTTTTATCACCTTTTTAACTTCGTATTTGGCAAAGGTCTTTTCCAGTGCCTCCAATACATCATCTATCTCAGATTC
>CAYXAT010000201.1:0-2494 GCA_964462065.1 uncultured Clostridiaceae bacterium
ATCCTACCTCGGTTGCTGAAATATTGGCGGATTTGAATATGGACAATATAACTATAGTTGCGGGAATACTGCATGATGTCATTGAGGATACAAGATTTACCTTCGATGATATAAAGGAAACCTTCGGCTTTGAAATAGCCATGCTGGTAGACGGTGTAACAAAATTAGGAAAACTGGAATATAAGACAAAGGAAGAGCAGCAAGCGGAAAGCTTAAGAAAAATGTTCATAGCAATGGCAAAGGATATTCGTGTTATATTGATAAAATTGGCTGATAGACTGCACAATCTCAGAACTATGAAATGCATGTCTAAAGAAAAACAAATAGAAAAAGCCACAGAAACATTGGAGATATACGCTCCCATAGCACACAGGTTAGGTATTTCCAAAATGAAATGGGAGATGGAAGACTTATCCTTAAGACTTATTGAGCCGGAAATATATAAAGAACTGGGAGATAAAGTATCTAAAAAAAGGGAAGATAGAGAAGAATATATAAATGCTGTCATTGAGGAAATAAAGAAAAAGAATAAAGAAGCAGGCATAGAATCGGAAATAGAAGGTCGCCCCAAAAACTTCTACAGTATTTACAAAAAAATGTATCTGCAAAACAAGGCTTTTGAACAGATATTTGATGTCACGGCGGTACGAGTAATCGTAGATACCGTCAGAGATTGCTACGGAGTACTGGGTATAGTTCACACCCTCTGGAAACCCATACCGGGCAGATTCAAGGATTATATTGCAATGCCGAAACCCAATATGTATCAATCCATTCATACTACTGTAATAGGCCCCGACGGTGAGCCTTTCGAAGTGCAAATCAGAACCTGGGAAATGCACAGAACATCCGAATTCGGTATAGCCGCTCACTGGAAGTACAAAGAGGGCAGAACATCTCAAAGCGAATTTGATGAAAAATTTAAATGGTTAAGACAAATGTTAGAGTGGCAAAATGAGGTCAAAGACACTCGTGAATTTATGGAAACACTGAAAATTGACCTGGTCATAGATGAAGTGTATGTATTTACACCTAAAGGTGATGTTGTTGATTTACCCGTAGACTCCTCGCCCATAGATTTTGCCTATAAAATTCATAGTGCCGTTGGAAACAAATGCATCGGTGCAAAAATAAACGGCAGAATCGTTCCCATAGATTATAAATTGCAAAACGGAGATATAGTTGAAATAATAACTTCTGCTGCTTCCAACGGGCCCAGCAGAGATTGGCTTAAGATTGTAAAGAGTTCTCAGGCAAAAAACAAAATAAGACAATGGTTCAGAAGAGAGAAAAGGGAAGAAAATGTTCAAAAAGGCAAGGAAGTTTTAGATAAAGAAATAAGGAAATTAGGGTACACCCAGTCCCAAATGAAAAATGAATGGTTTGAACAAACCTATAAGAAATTGGGGCTTCATACTTTGGATGATATGTATGCCTCATTAGGCTACGGCGGGCTCACATTGAACCAAGTCATGATGAAACTGAAAGATGAGATAAGGAAGAGCCAAAAATTAGACTTAAAAGATGAAGAGGAAGAACTGGAAAAACAATTACAAAAAACGGGAACACAAAAAAGAAAAAGATCGGATACGGGCATAACAGTAAAAGACCTGGATAACGCTTTAGTTAGATTCTCAAAATGCTGCAATCCTGTACCCGGCGATGATATATTAGGTTATATAACAAAAGGCCGAGGGGTCTCCATACACAGAAAAGACTGTCCCAATGCAAAGGATTTGCTGGGAGAACCCGAAAGGCTGATAGAAGTAGAATGGAACACAAAGAGTCTTGTTTCCTATAACGCAGATTTGCAGATAAGGGCGAATGACAGGCAAGGACTTTTAGCAGAGATAACCTCGATAATAAACGAAAATAAAATTAATATTGTTTCATTTTATTTGAAAACTTCAAAAGACAGAATTGCAAGTATCAGTTTTATATTGGAGATTAACGATGTGGAGCAATTAAATAAACTGACCAAAAAGTTCAGGAGGCTGGAAGGGGTATTAGACGTCTACAGAACAAAATAACGGAGGAGATAAGTTTGAGAGCGGTTGTACAAAGAGTAAATAAAAGTAGTGTGACAGTGGAAGGTAAAATAATTGGAAAAATTGATAAAGGGCTTACGGTGCTTTTAGGAATCAGTGAAGATGATAAGCCAAGCGATATAGACTATATGGTAGACAAGATTACCAATTTGAGAATATTTGAAGACGGTGAAGGGAAAATGAATTTATCCCTTTTTGATATAAAAGGAGAACTTTTAGTTGTTTCCCAATTTACATTATACGGAGACTGCAGAAAAGGCCGCAGACCCAGCTTTGTCAAAGCGGCAAGACCTGAAAAGGCTGTTGAATACTATGATATTTTTGTTAAGAAGTGCAATGACTTGGGCTTTAATACAAAGACAGGTATTTTTCAAGCAGAAATGACAGTAAACATTGATAATGACGGTCCGGTAACAATTATCATAGACAGCGAGAAAGTGATATAA
>CAYXAT010000202.1:0-2471 GCA_964462065.1 uncultured Clostridiaceae bacterium
ATGCTAATGCCAAAAAGAGTTAAACGTCGTAAGCAAATGAGAGGCAGAATGACCGGTAAAGCGTCAAGAGGTAATACAATAACCTACGGTGAATATGGCTTGCAAGCAATGGAACCGGCATGGATAACAAGCAATCAGATAGAAGCTGCTCGTATTGCTATGACTCGATATATTAAAAGAGGCGGTCAGGTATGGATTAAAATATTCCCTGACAAGCCTGTAACGGAAAAACCTGCCGAAACTCGTATGGGTTCGGGCAAAGGCTCACCGGAATACTGGGTAGCTGTTGTTAAGCCCGGCAGAGTATTGTTTGAGATTGCGGGTGTATCGGAGGAGGTTGCAAGAGAGGCTATGAGGCTTGCAATGCACAAACTTCCCATAAGATGCAAATTCATAACCCGTCAGGAAACTGAGGAAGTGGGTGAAGGTAATGAAAGCTAATAAAATAAGGGATTTATCATCAAATGAATTAGAACAAAAGCTTTTAGAACTGAAAGGTGAGCTTTTCAATCTTAGATTTCAAATGGCAACGGGACAATTGGAAAACCCCATGAAGGTTAAAGATGTTAAAAAATCTATTGCAAGGGTAAAAACCATACTCAGAGAGAGAGAACTGAAAGCTGTAGAGCCTAATTAGTTGAGAGGAGGTTTAGTCTATGGATAGAGGTAAAAGGAAAACAAGGATTGGTAAGGTAGTAAGTGATAAAATGGATAAAACTATCGTTGTATCCATTGAAACTTTAGTACGCCATCCTCTTTATAAAAAGATTATAAAAAGAACAACGAAATTTAAAGCTCATGACGAAAACAACGAATGCAAAGTCGGAGATAAAGTTTTAATAATGGAAACAAGACCGGTTAGCAAGGAAAAAAGATGGAGACTGGTGGAAGTATTAGAAAAAGCGAAGTAAAGAGCGAAGTAAATTCCCAAAGAGGAGGTATTTCAAAATGATTCAACAAGAATCCCGTGTAAAAGTAGCAGATAATTCCGGCGCTAAAGAACTTTTATGTATTCGCGTACTGGGAGGTACCGGCAGAAGGTATGCTAATATCGGAGACATCATAGTTGCTTCTGTTAAAGACGCAACACCGGGCGGAGTTGTAAAAAAATCCGAGATTGTAAAAGCAGTCATTGTCAGATCCAAGAAAGGTTTAAGAAGAATAGACGGTAGCTATATTAAATTTGATGAGAATGCCGCTGTAATAATAAGAGAAGATAAGCAACCGAGAGGAACACGTATATTCGGACCGGTAGCCAGAGAGCTTAGGGAGAAGAATTTTATGAAAATAATTTCACTTGCTCCTGAAGTGCTATAAAGGAGGTGGCATTATGGAAGCTAAAAAATTGCATGTAAAAAAAGGTGACCAGGTAGTGGTTATATCAGGTAAAGATAAAGGGAAAAAAGCAAAGGTTTTAGTGGCATTGCCAAAAGAGGGTAAGATTATTGTCGAAGGCGTAAATATGAGCAAGAAGCATAAGAAACCTTCCGGACAATTACAACAAGGTGGAATAATCAATCAGGAATCGCCTATATTCGCTTCTAAAGCAATGCTTTGGTGTGATAAATGCAAAAAGGGAGTCAGAATAGGTAAAAAAATATTACAGGATGGAACAAAAGTGCGATATTGCAAAAGCTGCGGAGAGATGCTTGATAAGTAGCACTGAAGGGAGGTTAATAAATTGACAAGACTTAAGGAAAAGTACCAAAAAGAGATTGCTCCTGCTATGATGCAGAAGTTTCAGTATAAAAGCGTAATGCAAATTCCCAGGCTTGAAAAGGTTGTGCTGAATATGGGGCTTGGCGATGCTAAGGATAATGCAAAAGCATTGGATTCGGCCGTCGGCGAACTGGCACAAATATCAGGTCAAAAACCTATTGTTATCAAAGCAAGAAAATCAGTTGCTGCTTTTAAATTAAGAAAAGGAATGAATGTCGGAGCAAAGGTAACTCTTCGCGGTGAAAGAATGTATCAATTTGTTGATAAATTACTTAATATTGCTCTTCCAAGGGTTAGAGACTTTCGCGGGGTATCGACTAAATCCTTTGACGGCAGAGGAAATTATGCCGTAGGTATCAAAGAACAGTTAATATTCCCGGAAATCAATTACGACAAAGTAGAGCAAATAAGAGGTATGGATATAATATTTGTGACAACAGCCAAGACTGATGAAGAAGCAAGGGAACTGTTAAAACTCCTTGGAATGCCTTTTGCAAATCAGTAGATAGGAGGGAAATGCGTGGCAAAGAAGTCAATGGTATTAAAACAACAAAGAACAGCAAAATACTCTACCAGAGCTTATAATAGATGCAGAATATGCGGTAGACCTCATGGTTATTTGAGAAAATTCGGTATATGCCGTATTTGTTTCAGAGAATTAGCTTATAAAGGACAAATACCCGGCGTTAAGAAGGCCAGCTGGTAAATGTTATCGTAAAGGAGGTAAGGATTATGGTAATAAACGACCCAAT
>CAYXAT010000203.1:0-2448 GCA_964462065.1 uncultured Clostridiaceae bacterium
ATAATCAATAACGGTTATGGGGTAATGTACCTTATTGCCCATAAGTTAGTTGCAAAGTCTATGCAGGATGGATACTTAGTCGGTTCAAGGGGTTCTGTAGGTTCTTCGTTCGTAGCTACCATGTGCAATATAACAGAGGTTAACCCGCTTCCCCCTCATTATATATGCCCTGAATGCAAATACTCTTTGTTTTATACTGATAATAGCGTAGGCTCAGGAGCAGACTTGCCCGATATGATATGTCCAAAATGTGGTGTGCAATTGATAAAAGAAGGGCATGATATTCCCTTTGAAGTTTTCTTGGGTCTCGAAGGTAATAAAGAACCGGATATAGACCTGAATTTTGCCGGTGAATACCAAAATGAGGCTCATAAATATACTGAAGAAATCTTTGGTGAAGGACATGTATTTCGCGCAGGAACTATAGGTACTTTACAGGATAAAACGGCTTTTGGTTTTGTAAAAAAATATTATGAAGAAAGAGACAAAAAATTAAATCAGGCGGAAATCAAAAGACTCATTGCCGGATGTACAGGAATAAAAAGGACCACCGGGCAGCATCCCGGAGGCATAATGATTATACCCTCAGACCATAATATTCATGAATTTACGCCCATACAAAGGCCTGCAGATGACACAAATTCTACAGTGATTACAACACATTTTGACTATCAATCAATAAGCGGAAGGCTATTAAAATTAGATATATTGGGACACGATGTTCCTACTATTATAAGAATGCTTGAGGATTTAACGGGCTTTAATGCAAAGAACATTCAATTTGATGATAAGACTACTATGAATTTATTCACATCAACGGACACTTTAGGCATTGACCTGGAAAGTATTGACTGCAAAACCGGTACATTGGGCATACCCGAATTTGGAACCAAATTTGTTAGACAAATGCTGACTGATACAAAGCCCACTACTTTTGCGGAGCTTGTCAGAATATCCGGGCTATCCCATGGTACCGATGTTTGGCTGAATAATGCACAGAATTTGATAGCTAAAGGTACTGCCACGCTTAAGGATGTTATTTCAACGAGAGACGATATTATGCTGAACATGATATATATGGGGTTGGAGCCCAAAACAGCCTTTCAAATTGCCGAAAATGTCAGAAAGGGTAATGGCATCAGCGAGGAATTTGAAAAAGCAATGAAGGAAAAGAATGTACCGGATTGGTATATAGATTCTTGTAAAATAATAAAATATCTATTTCCCAAAGCTCATGCAACTGCTTATGTAATGATGTCTTACAGAATAGCATATTATAAAATTCATTATCCGGAGGCGTTTTATGCTACATATTTTACTGTTAGGGTAGAGGATTTTGATATTGATTTGTTTAAAGAAGATAATAAACAATTAAAGAGAAAATGGAATGAACTTAATAAAAAAGGAAATAATGCAACCGCAAAAGAAAAGAACCTTAATACAGTTTTGGAAGTTGTCTATGAAATGAATTGCAGGAATATTAAGCTCTTACCAGTAGATTTATATAATTCGGCAACAAATAAGTTTATTGTAACAAAGAGTGGTATACTTCCACCCTTAAGATCACTACAGGGGTTAGGAACCAATGCGGCAATAAGTATAGAAAAGGAGAGGAGTATAAAACCTTTTATATCCGTAGAGGATTTGAGGGAGAGAACCAAGATTTCAAAAAATGTTGTAGAGATATTAAGAAACCATGGTTGCATTGATGGTTTACCTGAAGAGAATCAATTATCTCTGTTTAATTTTTAAAGTAATTTAGGAAGTATGTCTCAGAATTAAAAACAGGTGTAGCTACTGTTTAGGAATTGTCAATTGAGGCGCTAAAAACATCGGTTTTATTTATTCTTGCATAGAATTATAAACAATGTTATAATCATAGCGGACACAAATTGAGCGATGCGTATTAGAGTGGGGAATTCCCACTCTTTCGTCTTATAAATATGAAATATTTATTGGAGGTAATTAATTGAAAAAAAAGATAGAAGATATATTATACGATCTAAGTAAACCTCTTTTGGATAAACATAATTTTTATTTTATTGATTCCGAATACAAAAAAGAAGGTGCTGACTGGTATTTAAGGCTTTTCATTGATAAAGAAGGCGGTATTACCGTCAACGACTGCCAGGAAATCAGCGAGATTCTAAGTCAAAAGCTGGATGAATTGGATCCTATAGAACACTCATATATTTTTGAGGTTTCATCACCCGGCATAGAAAGGCCGCTAAAAAAAGAGATAGATTTCAAAAGAAATCTGAACAAAATGGTTGAAATTAAATTCTATAAACCCTTTCGGGATAAAAAGGTAATAGAAGGTAATCTTGTGGGCTTTGATGAGGAAAACATAAAGATAGAATATCAAGAGGATATTTTAGAAATAAATAAATCTATAATTGCAATTATAAAACCGGTAATCAGTTTTTAAGGAGGGTAATAAATGAATGG
>CAYXAT010000204.1:0-2419 GCA_964462065.1 uncultured Clostridiaceae bacterium
CCCGCCTCGGCCTGATAGTGAGCCGGGCGAACGGAGGGATCCTCCGGCACCACTTTTTTGAAAATAAAAAGCCCGTAAGATTTTGCTCTTACAGGTTTTTTTATTACTTTTTTTGTTTTGTTGTTTCTTCTTTTGCTTTCTTTTCTTCGTATAGCGGGCAATATGAAGTACAGTTTTCACAAGCGCACCCGCCCTTTGTTTTCTTTTTGGTGCTTCTATAAAGCAGATACGCTGCTATTAAAACTATACCGATTGCAATTAATATTTCCAATCTAATGACCCCTCCTTCTCTATCCGAGGATTAAACTACCCGCAAAATATATAATAAAAGAAACTATCCAAGCTAAAAACAACTGATACGCAATTGAAAAAGCCATCATTCCGTTTCCAAACTCCTTGCGCATAACGGCTATCACAGATATGCAGGGAGTATACAAAAGTATAAAAACAAGATAACTGTAAGCCGAAACAGGTGTAAAGTATTGCAATAGCGCGCTTTGCAAGTTAACACCGTAAACTACCCCCAAGGTGCTTACAACTACTTCTTTTGCCATAAGTCCCGCTAACAAAGCCACAGCGCTTTGCCAGGTGCCATAACCCATAAGCTTGAAAAGAGGCGCTATATAGCCTCCTATATATGCCAAGAAGCTTGTTTCCATATCCGCCATTCCTTGCAAATTAAAATTAGATAATAACCAAACCAATACAGACATAGAGAAAATAACAGTGCCCGCCTTTTTCAAAAAGCTCTTTCCTTTTTCCCAAGTATTCCTCATAAGATTTTTAAATTCCGGTAATTTGTATTCGGGAAGTTCAATTATAAACGGTTCTTCATCCTTTTTAAAAATAGTATTTTTAAAAAAAACACCAATCATAACAGCAACTCCAATTCCCAAAAGATAAAGGGAAAAGGTTACTGCGGTTTCATTCCCGGGAAAAAAAGCTGTGGCAAACAGCGCATAAACGGGAAGCCTCGCGTTGCATGACATAAGAGGTACCAGCAAAGCGGTAAGTTTTCTGTCTTTGTCACTTTCCAAGGTTCTGGCTGCCATAATACCGGGGACAGTGCATCCGAATCCTATTATCATAGGGATAAAAGCTTTACCGGATAACCCCATCTTTCTCATTATTCTATCCATTATAAAAGCGGCTCGGGACATATATCCGCTGTCTTCTAAAAAGGATATTCCAAAGAACAAAGTAACAATGATGGGTAAAAACACTATAACAGAACCTACCCCCGCTACAATGCCGTCCAACAGCAAAGATTTAAACCATGGGCTGCTGTTTATCATCATCAGTTCCAGTATATTTATTAATCCCCCCACTATTTTACTCTCCATAAAATCAGACAGGGGTTGGCCTACCCAACTGAATGTCAATTTAAAGATTATAAACAAAATAAATAAAAACAAAGGGTATGCTAAGTATTTATTCAGAACAATTGAATCTATTTTCTCTCCTATATTTATACCGTTATGTGCATTTTGAATTATAGATTCAGACAAAACCTCTTCTATATATTTATATGCTTCCTTTTCATCTTCCACATATTGATAATCATTATCAATATATGGGTTAAAAAAATTGCCGCTTTTAAGCAGTCTTTTTACCTCGTCTATTCCTACCTCCTTTGTGGCGGAAATAGGAACTACCATAACACCCAGTTCTTTTGCCAGTTTATCATAGTCTATTTTCATTTTTTTAGATTCGGCAACATCTATCATATTTAAAACAAGGATGATGGGTTTTTTAAATTGCTTAAGTTGCAGCGTTAAGTATAGATTTCTGTCTAGAGTCGTGGCATCTACAATATTAATAATGACGTCAACTTTTTCATTTTCTAAAAACTCTTTTGATATCTTTTCCTCACTTGAAAAGGTATCCATGGCATATATACCGGGTAAATCTATTATTTTAACCTTGTTTTCGAGAAAGCCTTCTTTTTTCTCTACAGTAACACCGGGCCAATTACCTACATATTGATTTGACCCGGTTAAATAGTTAAACAACGTAGTTTTACCTACATTGGGGTTTCCCAATAAAGCAGCTATTATCAATTGAACTTAGGCCTCCTTAACGCGTATATTCCTTGCATCCTTCTTTCTAATGGCTAAATCAAAACCTCTGAAATTAATTATTATAGGATCTCCAAAAGGTGCCGCCATTTTAACTTTGACAGGCGTCCCTTCAATACAACCTAAAGCAAGGAGCCTTTTGGCTAATTTCGCATTACCGCTGACGGAATCAATATAAGCGCTTTGACCGGGCTTCAAATCATTAATACACATAATTTTATCCTCCGTTGATAATTGTTCTCAATTAGATTCTATAATAATCAATGCCCATTGTCAATAATAAAATATAAAAAAACACGGTTTTTAAAATACGTTGCCGAAGAATATCTAAACATTGTACA
>CAYXAT010000205.1:0-2413 GCA_964462065.1 uncultured Clostridiaceae bacterium
TCAGAACCTTCACTAGTTACATTGCCTAATAAACTAGAAATATTTAATCTAATTAGTTTCCAGCCTTTTAATACTTCAGGTACTTCCCCTTTTTGTATTCTATATGCCAAACCTTCAACTATAGCAGTTTTACCACATAGAACCTATATCCGGGACTTTCCTCTTCTTCTTCATCATCCTTTGAGTACTCAGCTTCTATTCTATCAAATAACAGCACCCCGAAATCATCTCTATTAGCACCTAATTCCATATAAATTCTGTCCAAAACAAGAGGATACAGATTCACGTCCTGGGGCGGACTTGCCGTAATAAATTTCCATCCTTTCCAACCTACACCCTTTTCAAGCTCAACGTCAATTTTCCTACCATCCAAATCTTGCAGACGCATGCCCACAGAAACCGGGGAATAGCCGTAGGAGTATGCCCAAACCCCTATAGAACTGGGGGGATATTTGAGACTGATGTTTTGATTATCCAAAATGATATATGCCCGTTCCTCTTTGTAATCCGTAGAAAGGAAGTACTCAGTCCTTAGAGCCGTCTTTCCGTATTTGGGATTGTTAACCCGTCTGACCTTTCCGGTTATGCTTGGTGAAGTTCCCATAAAGAAGATGTTATCGTCTTCCAAGTCTGAAAGCACAGTTCTTTTTGATATTTCTTCTTCATCTCCGCCGGAACCTCCTGATGACGAGCTATCAACATAACCCTCAAAGGCAATAAAAGGATTCTCTTTACTTTCCTCTGCAAATACATTTTTATAAAAATATCCATCCTTCTTAGGCTTGGCACCGCCATAAGCAAAGGCGTTAAAAAAAATCTGGCCGCTGACTTTATCCTTTTCATCCTTTGTAATTGTCAATTGATCAACTACAAGTCGTTTATCGCTTAATCTTAACTGAGTTAAAAAATGTTCCAAATCATCATAAGTTCCCTTGATAGGTGTGGATACACCTAAAGCATTCAGTTTTACACCTTCCACTTCTATGGTATCCGCATCTTTAAAGCTGAGTTGGGATATCTCCAATTTTCCTTCTTCAATTATTTCATTAAGTACCTGTATCAATTCCGGCTGGTTGGGCTCCTGATAATACCTTTCCGATAGCCTGTTAAAATCTTTATTCAGGGTCTCAAACTCTTTATTTATGTGATTCTCTTTTGCTATGGTTTCATTAATTTTTGCCATCTCATTATCATAATGGATTTTTTCTTCCTTAAGGACACCGATTGCCTTTCCCTGGGGCGTCAATACAAACCAAAAGGCAAGAAAAGCCAATACGGCAACCAATAATACGAGGAGGAGATTCCTTTCTCTTTTACTCACAGTGATTCCAATCTTTCTTTTATTGGCTTTCGGCGTTGGATTCATCTTCTTCCCCCTCCTTAAAATCAAGATCTAAATAGAAATTATAGTGGTTCTCATTATCAATTATTTTAGATATAAAGACCTTATCGAATTTTTTATTACTTTTCAAATTATGCTCAAACTGTGCTATCGACTTTTTATCTTTGGATTTACCTTCAATTTTCACATTATCCTGACTTATAGAAATTGTATCTATAAATAATAAAGAGGGAATGCTTTCCCTAATATCCTCCAACAATATTTCATTGATGAAATCTTTATTCGAAACATACTTATCCAAAGCCTTTAGCTTCTCTATATCACCTTTAAGAACCTTTACCTCTTCTTCTCTGTCTAATACTTTCTTTATCTTCGGGTTTTCAAGACTTGTTTTAAGCTCATATTGTTTAAGAGCCACATCATTACCCAATCTTTTAATATATAAATAATTATATATTCCATAAGCAGCAATACCGATGATTATTAAAATCAGCATTACTTGCAGAAGTGCAGACTTATCAAATGCTTTTTTGTCACTCTTTTTACTGTAGGATGAGAAAAAGTTTAAATCTTTCATAATAATTACACCTCGTCATCCCTTAATAGTGCACCTAAACAATTGACGTACTTATTTACATCACTGCTTAAGCTTACTTTATTAATACTATTCAATTTTTCGGTCGGAATTCCGAAACTGTTGAAAAATAGCCTGTCAACGCCTTTTATATTGGATAGCCCCCCGAAAAGAATCAATTGTTCTATCTCGTTATCGATTTCCTTGGATAGATAATATTTTATTACCCTATCCACCTTATCCATTATGGATTCCAAGCTCGTTCTTATTATGTTTAAGTACCTTTCCTTATCGGAGAATTCTTCCTCCACATTATTAATATCTGCTATCTCAAGTTTCTTTGCATGCAACTCCTCGGTGCTAAGGGGTAAAAGATTCATGGCGTTATTATCCAAGCTTAACCCGCCAATATCCACCGCTTTGCTAGTTTGCATATTTCCTCTTTTAATAATAGATGTATTAGTGCTGCAATAACCCAAATCTATAGCTGCTATGGT
>CAYXAT010000206.1:0-2389 GCA_964462065.1 uncultured Clostridiaceae bacterium
GTATCCCTTACCAACGGAATTATTTCTCCTGTTAACAAATCCATTCCGGCAAGAAAAGATATGGTGCCGAGTCTTTTATATTCACTGTCTCTTCCTATGTATCCATGCCTGTGATTAGGACGCATATCGTTTACCGTATTTGCTATAGCTTGTATCCCGGGCTTTTCATCGTATGATATTGTAATCGTTTTATTTCTTTCATACTGTATTATATTACCTTCTTCATCAAAGCTCATTTCTATTTGCTTATATACTACAAGGACATCATGCATTTTTCTTTCAAATTCAGGATCCCTTTTTTCAAGGTAATATCTGATCTTATGAGGTTTTATTTCTGATGCATCTAATATATTGTGTATCGTTGAGTTTGAAATTTTTTTAAGGCTTGGATAGTTCGCATCTTCGCAGTATTTTCTTATGTGATACTGAAGTTTCTTATAGGTCCATAATTCTTGGGCATATCCGTATTCTACAGGCCTGCTACATGCTATATTTGTTATCCAGGCTTTTTCCTCATCTGTTATTATAGAGGGCTTTCCGCTGCGTTTGTTATCATTAAGGGCATATTCAATTCCAGCCGATTTATATCTTTTTATTATAGTTGATACGGTATTTCTATGTACATTTATTGTTTCCGCAATTTCTTTATTACTTTTACCGGCAGCTCCTAATAGGATTATCTTCGCTCTTTGTACTTTTCGATATTCTTCTGTTTGAGAGTTTGACAGCTTTTCCAAATGATTTCTATCTTCAGCATTCAAGTTTATTTTGGCTGATTTATCTTCTATTGACATGTCTATATCCCCTTTGCCTTCTTTATATAGACATTTTAACATATATCAGTTAGATGCACAACCATTTAGCGAATGATATACTAGGTCACCCATATGTATGATTACATACTTTTTCTCTATTGTTTCACTAAGCCTATTTACAATATCAATTGTTTTTTTCTCGAATTCTTTATCACCATATAAATAAGAAATAATTCTGTTATTATTCTGTCTCTTTGCAAGGGCAGAATATGTATGAAGCAACGCACAACGTGCAAGATATATTTCTTCTGCTGTGCAATCATATCCATCTAAATTAGGCAAAAGAAATTTGTTGATCCAATTTTTGTACTCTTCTCTAACATTTCTTTTATTTATATCCTTCTTTTCAGAATACAACCAAGAAAGCGAATCTATTGCTGAATACAATAATATAAACACAGCTTCATAATATTTGTTTTCTGCACATAAGCAAATAGCCTCAGTTGTTTCAACATACTTTTTTGCAATTTCATCAATAGTCATAGAAGCCTCCTTTACCAACAATGATCTTATTTTATTTTGATTAAAACTTCTGCAAGTTTTAATTCGTGTCCTGTTAAACCACAGTCTTTTAACATATTACTATTAAGCACAGCAGTGTGTTTAGCTGACGCTAAACAATAAACCTTCATGGAAGAAACTGGGATGCATTTGAGTGGTATAGCTATAGGCTAAATTGGATAGCATTATGTATATAATAAAACAACCACAAAAACCGTCAATCCGATTTTCTAAATAATATTGCCAAACCCTGCAATCAGAAAGCTGAAACGCCCCCTACTTTAGGTCTATTCCATAATATACTTCTTTAATCTCTTAAATGTGGGGGTTATCCTACCTTTACCTCCGCTGTACCCCCAATAGGAGCCGATAAATGTTTCGTAACAACCGGTTCTGTTCAAACGTGTCAATGTTGCATCTATTTCATCTTCTTGGACTTTTAATTCATAAATCAGTTCCTTAATAAACTTATCCCAATATTTTGAACAAAATTGTAAATCATTTTCATCATTTTCTCTTAAGTATTGGTCCTCATATGACTCTAGTTTTGTTAATATTACAAGTTCCCTATATGATAGATCATCTAAAATTTTTAGATAATCTTCATACTCATCCAATTGCTTCAATTCATCATATATTATATAGGCCTTAAGCAATTTGGCAAAGAATTCAACTTTTTTGCTTCTCTTCGTATTTATTACAGCCTTACAGGTTGATATATAGTAGTGCAAGAAATCTTCTGATTCTAAAAGATCAGGCGTTAATATTATATCGCCTTCTCCTAATTTATCATAAAAAACTCTTAATCTTTTTTCTCTCATATTAATGATCTTTATAGTAATTGCCGTATCCAGTGCGGAACCAACACCGCAAGGAATAAGCTGTATAAGACTTCTGATAATAGGACTATTTTCATACCTCTTAAGTAAATTAATATGGTGTTCCATGTTATCTCCTTTATAGATTATGGACATTTGAAATCGAGCATCTTATCATACCATACATTTTTATAAAATAATATTTGCCGATTTAATTCATTAAATGAAAAAGCATTGCAATATTCTTCAACCAGA
>CAYXAT010000207.1:0-2388 GCA_964462065.1 uncultured Clostridiaceae bacterium
TCTTATGAGTGCTTTGGGCAACCATATCCGCACCGGATTCTATGGCACTTGCAGGCAAATCATCATGAAAAACAAAGTGCGAACCGTGGGCTTCGTCTACCAATAATACCTTGCCGTGTTTATGAACTAAATCCGCAATACTTTTCAAATCAGAACAAACGCCGTAGTATGTAGGGCTTGTAATAAGCACTGCCTTTGCATCCGGATTATTAATCAACGCTTCTTCCACGGTCTCAGGTTTTATCCCCATGGCAATGCCCAATTTGGTGTCCACTTCCGGTAAAATGTATACCGGATTAAGCCTTCCCAATATGGCAGCGCTTATAGCAGAACGATGAGCATTCCTGGGAATAATTATTTTATCCCCGGGGTTCGTTGTTGATAATATCATAGCATAAATCCCTGCAGTTGTCCCATTTATTAGAAAAAAACTATGGTCTGCACCAAAACTTTTTGCCGCCAAATTTTGCGCCTTTAGGAGCGGACCTTCGGGACAATATAGGTTGTCTACGCCGGGTACCTCTGTTGTATCCATTCTGAGCATATTTTCAAATAATCCCTCAAGCTCAAGCCTTTCATATATATGCCCTCTTTTATGTCCCGGCATATGAAGAGGTAATACACCCGAATCGGCATAGTCTCTTATTGATTTTAATAAAGGCATCTCATCATATATCACTATCTTTCAACTCCCAACATTCTCGCCTCTCCCGTCCCATCTCCCACTTCCCACTTCTCGCTTCTCACTTCTCATTCTTGCTTCTCATCTATATTATACAATCTATATCAAATATCATAAAGGTTTTAAATTAATCATTGAAAATTATAAGCATATTATATATTATGTATATTAAAAGTTGCAAATAAAGGATATAATTAAATCAAGGGGGTTGGGATTTTGAAAGAAGAAATAAATAATTATAAGCAATATATATTGAAAAACGTTGCTTTTTGGGTGAAAATATTGAGATATGTAACCTTTTTAATTATTATCATAGCAACAACAAAAATCGCTTTTCGCTATTTCTCTCCTTTTATTTTTGCGCTTTTAGTCTCATTCTTTATAAAACCCCTAGTGACATTCCTTCACTCTTTTAAAATAAAAAAAGGTTTTTCAGTAGCCTTATCAATTTTAATTGTTTACGGAGGGCTAATTTATTTCTTTACATTGATTGTGACCCGGGGATTGACCGAGCTGATTGAGTTTGCCAATTTACTGCCCATATACACCAGCAGATCTTATGAATATTTCTGTGATATTTTTAATAAAGCAGAAACCTTATACATACAATTACCTCCGGAGGTACTGGCAATACTTACTGATGTGGCAAAAGGTATTTTTGATAAATTAAGTTCGGTGCTTACGGCAACAACAAAAACAATTATCAACACAATGACACTTTTACCTAAATTCGGTATATCATTTCTTATATCGACTGTTGCCACCTTCTTTATTTTGAAGGATGAGGAGAGGATTCTTTCATTTTTTCTCAGGCAGTTTCCTATTTCCGCTCAGCAGAAATTTATAAGCCTAAAGCATAACCTTTTAAGAGCCTTAATAGGATTTTTAAAGGCTCAGCTTATTATACTGACCATTACATTTGTAGAGTCCCTTATCGGTCTTTCCATTATTCGGGTAAAATATGCTTTTATCATCTCATTGCTTATTGCAATTATTGATATCTTGCCTGTCCTAGGCACTGGAAGTGTATATGTTCCGTGGGGGATTATAGCCATACTGAACGGGAATCTGAGATTAGGTGTTTCTCTTTTCATACTTTACGGTGTAATAGTAATAGTTAGATATGTAATTGAGCCCAAGATAGTAGGGCAGCAATTGGGAATCCATCCCCTTATCACTTTAGTATCCATGTTTGTAGGTGCAAAGCTGTTTGGAATAGGCGGAATCCTACTTGGCCCCGCAATCGTTATGATTTTGATAGCAGCCCAAAGATCCGGAATTCTACCGGATTTCAAATAAAAAATTGCGAGAAATCGCAATTTTTTTATTTGATGCTTAAAATACCATGAAAAAAAAGCATCAATTATCGATGTATATTATTTTGAACTCGCCTTGGGTAAAAACGGTACCATTCTTTTTGCAAAACCCGGCATTGTCATAGTCTGAAGCCAAACTTTACCCGGTCCCGTCAATGTAGTGAGAAATAAACCCTCGCCTCCGAACAGTACATTTTTAAAACCTTTTACCATTTCGACCTGATAATCTACACTTTCTTCAAAAGCAGCTACACTGCCCGTATCGACTTTTATTGTTTCCCTCGGGGCAAGAACCCTTTCAACAACGCTCCCGTCAAGCTCTAAAAACACAATACCCGAACCTTTCATACTTTGCAATACAAAACCTTCTCCCCCGAAGAGACCCGCACC
>CAYXAT010000208.1:0-2375 GCA_964462065.1 uncultured Clostridiaceae bacterium
GCTTTATTCAGGCTTTTCTCCGCGCCCTCTTTTGAATAAGCATAGCATTTCGTTGATATTACAATATCTTTTCTGCGGCCTTCAACTGCCGTTTTAATATATTCATAGTTTTCATAGAGCTCCGCGGTATCTATAAAATTTACTCCTTTTTCAAAAGCCGATTTTATAATTTCGGCTCCCTGCTTTATGGGCAGATTAGACTGCAACGGGCTTATGGTTAAGCTCCCAAAGCATAGTTTTGATACCCTTATTCCTGTATTTCCTAAGTTTTGATAGTCCATTGTTAATCCCCTATACTGTTTATATAAGCAATAAGCCGGAAGAAATTATGACTCCTTCCGGTTATCAGCAAAGTTAACTATTTAATATTTTTATTTATTCTTTATCTGCCACATAGGCCTTGACCAGCTCTTCCAATAAATCGTCTCTTTCTATTTTTCGTATCAAGCTTCTTGCATTATTATAACTGGTTATATATGTAGGATCTCCTGAAAGAATATATCCAACTATTTGATTGATTGGATTATAACCCTTTTCAAGCAGAGCCTTATAAACCGTAATAAGTATTTCAGAAGGTTCGTATACTTTATCTTTATCAACTCTGAATTTCATAGTTTCGTCACGATTCGATAACATTCTTCTGACACCACCCTCCACGTTATCTACTAAGATAATAATAATACAGTTGCGCAACTTTTTCAATATTTTAACTGATTTTTGTTGCACGCCAAGCAACTTTTTCAATTATTTCTGTTATATTTTGTTGTAAACTTACAACAAATTTCAGGATACCCTTATTTATTATTATTCATTCCAAATTTTTTCGACTCTCGGTGGTATCGCTTCGGTTATCTCTTCTATTTTATCCTTATCCTTTATGCCTCCCTGAGCCATATCAGGTCTGCCTCCTCCGCTGCCTCCACCAATCTTTGTAATCTCTTTCATTTTATTACCGGCATGAAACCCGGAGGCTACAGCCTTTTTATCTGCCATTATCAAGAAAACTGCCTTTTCTTCTTCCATAGAATAAAGAGTTATAACTCCTTTTTCTACTTTATCCCTCAGCTTATCACCTAATTGTCTCATGCCATCAATGTCCAAGCCGCTTACCTCAGTGGTTAAATATTTTACACCATCTACTTCTTTAACCATGGAGATATAATCATTTATTGAGGAGCCGGAAATTTGATTTTTAAGCTGATTAATTTCTTTTTCCTGTTCTTTAAGCTGTTTTGTGTTTAATTCTATTCTGCTTACTATATCTTTTTCACTGACTTTTAATGTAGTGCCGATATCTTTTATAAGATTTTCTTTTTCCAGTAAGTGTTCATAAAGCTTAATACCGCTTATTGCCTCTATACGCCTTACGCCTGCTGCAATGCCGCCTTCGGAAATTATCTTAAACATCCCTATTTGTGAGGTATTCTTCAGATGAGTCCCGCCGCAAAGCTCGGTACTGTAGTCTCCAATTCTTATTACTCTGACCTCATCACCGTACTTTTCTCCGAATAAAGCCATGGCTCCCATCTTCTTTGCGTTTTCCATATGCGTTTCAGTAACAGTAACTTCTTCACTGTCCCATATCACTTCGTTTACTTTTCTTTCAATGGAGCCTAACTCTTCCTTGGTTATAGGTTTAAAATGCGTAAAGTCAAATCTCAGCCTATCACTGCTAACTAAAGAGCCTGCTTGCTCTACATGATTCCCCAATGCATCTCTCAGGGCTTTGTGAAGCAAATGGGTTGCCGTATGGTTTCTTGCCGCCGATAGCCTGTATTGCACATTAATCTTTGCAGTACAGTTATCTCCGATATTTACTTCTCCGTCTAAAACCTTGCATTTATGAACATGAAAAATATCATTTGCTTTTTTACAATCATATACTTCTAAAAGGAAATCATCAGATTTTATAAAGCCTATGTCAGCTAATTGTCCGCCGCTCTCTGCGTAGAAAGGTGTTTTATTAAGTATAATACTGACTTCCATACCTTTATTTGCTTTTTCCGTTATGTTATTATCTGCAACTATTGCTTCTATAATACTATCGGCAGTATAACTGTCATAACCAACAAATTCGGTAGACCTTACACTTTTGCTCAATTTAGAATAAATTTCTTCTTTCCAAGCCTCCGCGTCGGTATCCTCTCTTGCAGTTCTTGCCCTTTGTTGCTGCAATTTCATTTCTTTTTCAAATCCCGCTTCATCCACTGAAAATCCGTTTTCCTCCAATATATCTTTTGTTAAATCCAAGGGGAAACCATAGGTATCATATAGTTTGAAGGCGGATTCACCGGATAGGGCACCTTCCTTATCCAATTGACTCATATAATTTTCTAATATGTGAAGACCTTGTTCCAGTGTTTCTTCAAAACGTT
>CAYXAT010000209.1:0-2358 GCA_964462065.1 uncultured Clostridiaceae bacterium
ACTTTGTCCTTTATATATTTATAGCCAATACTTAGGGGCACTACAGTCCACAGGTTCTCTGCCCGGGCTATGGTGAGGTCTGTTTCTTTGTTAAAAACATAATCCTCCACCACATACTTTGCGATATTGTAACCCGCTCCGGTTACGAAAAAATTGCTTCGCCCTTGTCTAAGATTTACCTCTAATACCTTAAACTTTTTATCTCTGCTGTCATATTTGATATCGAAGGTTGCAAAGCCCTCATAGCCGATGTTTTCTAAAAAATTCTTAAGCACCATGGAAAGCCCTTCGTTGTACTCATTTATTTGCATTGCACTGTTCCCTATACCATGTGGGGTGCGCTCTTCCATCATCACATGGGCCAATGCCATTAGTTTCACTTTTTTATCTTTACCGGAAAAAGTTATCATTATTCTTAAATTTGTATCCTCACCGGGGACGAATTCCTGAATTATTAAGCTGTCATTATAACCCGCCGAATAAATATCATTTAAAACACTTTTTAAATCTTCCCGGTTATATAATTTGTACACTTTTTTCTGGCTATCAAAAGCACTTTCCCAGTAACTGATACTATTGGAGGGCTTAAGAATGATTGGAAAATCAAAAGATAAAACAATATCTGTACCCATTTCTTTATTATGTATAAGGGTTTTGGGATAATCTAAACCGTGTTTTTCACACATCTCATAAAACTTGCTTTTTTTAATCAAATCATTCATTAATGGCTCATCAATATACGGCGCTATGACATTTTCTTTAAAATTGTTTTTATTCTTTATGATAAGTTCGGCATAGCTGTCGCCGCAGGCCATTACTATTATCTTTTTGTCACGAAACTTTTCAGAAAAGGAATTTACGGTCCTTATAAAAACTTCTTGATTGTCCATATTTACGTCATCAAAAAAATCAATAATCTTGCTGTTATTGCCGGGGCCGCTTCTGTATTTGCCCGCAGCTATGGATTTAATTCCGTATTCCTCATAAAAGGCTCTTGCCACACTGTATGTATTGATATCATTTCCAAATATTAAGGGTAGGAATTCTCTTTCTACTATTTTCAATTTACATCCTTCCTTATCCTGATGTTTAATAGATTTCTCATTGAGCAAATATAAAGTATTTAATGTACCCAATGAGCGAATTTAGATTTATACGGTTTACGATGAATTATTCTTTGGCAGTTATTTCTCTATTTTCAGTGTTTTTGTGCAAACTGTTTTTAAAGGTTCTCATCCTTCTTCTCAGTTCTCTGAATACTATTATTCCATTTTCTGCACAAAAATAAACAACGGGGTTAAAAACATAATCAAGCATTCCTACAAACTCTGTAAACTTACCTTTGAAGCCCACCTTAAATTTGTATAAGCCTACCATTGGATTGCTGTCATCAATATTTCCCGGAACGCCTCTGAAATCATATATATCGCATTTAGACTCAATTGACCATTTAATCATATTCCATTGTAATTGATAATTGGGCATAAGATTTCTATAAGAATTGCTGCTGGCGCCATATAAATACCAGCATTTGTTCCCGTATAGAATTGCAATTGTTCCTGCTATTGCCTCATCATTATAATAAGCTAAAAAAAGCCTAACATGTTCCGACCCCAAAGAGTCATATACAGACTCATAATATTCTTTTGTTCTTATAAGGAACTTATCTCTTATTCCCGTTTCAACCATCAAATTATGAAAAACCTTAATATCTTCTCTTGTACCGACTCGGCATTCAACGCCTTTTCTTTCACTGAGTCTTATATTGTATCTGGTCTTATGATGAAAATCCTTCATTATTTCTTCTTTGGTTTTATCCTTTATATCAAGCCTAAAGACAAAGCGGGGTTGTATTCCCTCATAATTTCTAAGGCCTCTGCTGACTTTAAAACCCAGGCTTTTTATAATTATCTCAAACTCTGCGTCATCAATTTCAATATCCGGATCCATTTTAAGTGCATAGGATTTGTATTTTTTAGACAGCTCTCGGGCTTTTTCAAGGAGTTTTTTCAACGTATCTTTATCATGGGGATCGCAAACGGGACCCCTCGGACTATACATCATTGTGCTGTTGAAAAAAGGTATTTTTCTTATCAAAAGACTCATAGAGCCGATTATTTCTCCATTTTCATTCTCCACAGTGATTATTTCATTTTGCCATTCTGATTTTATTTTTGCCCATTGAGGTGATTGCATGAAATGCCCCTTTGGGTGGTTTTGTAAAAAACTTTCATATTTTAAAACGGATTCAGTATCCAAAGTGTCTCCTCCTATGTATCTTTAGTTGCAGCGCCTGCATTTCTTTTTACTTATTATAGCATAAATAGTTGGCAATCTATACATTTAAAGTTATATATG
>CAYXAT010000210.1:0-2335 GCA_964462065.1 uncultured Clostridiaceae bacterium
TGAAGTTATGGCACCTATGGCCATTGTGGTTATATTTGGACTGACTGCATCCACATTATTAACTTTGCTTATAGTTCCTGTAGTGTATTGTTTCCTTGACGATCAGTCGATTAGTTTTAAAAACAGGTTCAAGAGCTTTAATAGTGACTTGAATCAATGAAAACAAGCGTTAACCATTTTTATTGAAAAAGACACCTGTTAAAAACACGGTGTTTTTTGTTAATTTTGATGTTACAATAAGAGGTAGAACAGAGTATAGAACCGGTTTTGAAATGGAGGGATTGGCATGAAAATTGTTGTTTTAGATGGTTATACACTGAATCCTGGGGATTTGAGCTGGGATTGGCTTCATGAACTGGGAGAGGTAACAATGTATGATAGGACACCTGCAGATAAGGTGACAGAAAGAATAGCGGATGCAGAAATTGTTCTTTGCAATAAGGTCCCGATAAGAAGGGAAAACATGAATTTAGCTCCAAATCTAAGGTACATAGGTGTTATGGCTACGGGCTATAATGTAATAGATATCGAAGCGGCAAAAGAAAAAGGCATAATAGTTACGAATATACCCACTTACGGTACAGAATCCGTAGGTCAATTTGCTATAGCTTTGCTTTTAGAAATATGTCATCATATAGGACATCATAATGCAGAAGTTCAAAACGGGAGATGGGAAAAGAACCCGGATTGGTGTTTCTGGGATTATCCCCTTATTGAACTGGCTGGTAAAACCATGGGCATTATAGGATACGGTCGCATAGGCCGGACAACGGGGCGCATTGCCCTGGCTCTTGGTATGGAAGTTTTGTATTATAACAGTACGAGCAAGGGGGATTTGGGGGACGATACAGGTAGATATGTATTACTTGATGAATTATATGAAAAATCAGATGTTATATCTCTTCACTGTCCTTTGCTTCCTTCAACTGAAGGTATGATAAATAAAAATACTATTGCAAAAATGAAAGATGGAGTGATTATACTCAATAATTCAAGGGGGCAATTAATAGTAGAAAAGGATTTAAGGGATGCACTGAATTCCGGCAAGGTATATGCGGCGGGAATTGACGTGGTTTCCGAGGAACCTATAAAGGCAGATAATCCTTTGCTTGGGCTAAAAAATTGTATTATTACACCTCATATATCATGGGCACCAAAGGAGTCACGTGTAAGGCTCATGGGACACATAGAGGAGGCATTAAAGGCCTTTTTGGAAGGAAAGCCTATAAATGTGGTAAATAAATAGAGAGCATTAACCGTGTATAATAATTTATCACGGAATAGGTTAGGCTTTGTGCAATATTTGCTTAAGGAGAGAAAAACATGAATAAGATCGTAGTTGCTCCGGATTCTTTTAAGGGAACCCTGAGCTCTATAAAAATATGTAATATAGTTAGTGATGAGATAATTAAGATTTTTCCAAAATGCAATGTGGTATCAATACCGATAGCCGATGGCGGTGAGGGTACTGTAGATTCATTTCTAAGAAGCACAGAGGGGAAGAAAGTGTATGTAGAAGTTACCGGCCCCTATTTTAAGAAAGTTCATACATATTACGGTTTGATTGATAATGGTAATACCGCAGTGATTGAGATGGCTGCAGCAGCCGGGCTGCCTATGGTTGCTGGCTGCGAAAATCCTTCTTTGACAACAACTTATGGCGTTGGGGAGTTGATTCTGCATGCCATTGAAAATGGTGCCAAAAAAATTGTAATAGGCCTTGGAGGCAGTTGTACTAACGATGGAGGTTGCGGACTTTTAGCGGCATTGGGAATAAAGTTTTTCAATAAAAATAATGAAAATTTCATACCGACAGGGAGAACATTAGGCGATATATTTGATATAGATGTCACACAAAAAAATGAAAAGCTGCCCGGGGTAAAGATTTATGCGATGTGCGATGTTACAAATCCTTTATATGGACCTAAAGGTGCCGCGTATATATTTGCGCCGCAAAAGGGTGCGGATAAGGAAATGGTTATGCTGCTGGATAAAAACTTGCATGCATTCGGGAATATACTTGAGAAGGTATCCGGCAAAAACAAAGTGGACATGTTGCCGGGTGCCGGGGCTGCCGGAGGTTTGGGGGCGGGATTGCATGCTCTTCTCGATGTACCTTTGGTTTCAGGTATAGATATGATATTGGACACAATCCGGTTTGACAAGATAATAGAAGGCGCTGACTTGATTATAACAGGAGAGGGACAAATTGACGGGCAGAGCCTGGAGGGAAAGGTTATACACGGAGTATCAAAATATTCCAGCGCCATGTCAATTCCGCTTTGTGTCATTGCAGGCCAGTCTGTGGACGATCAGTTGGGTAATGCTCCTTCTT
>CAYXAT010000211.1:0-2312 GCA_964462065.1 uncultured Clostridiaceae bacterium
TGATATCCCCTTTCTATTGTTGATTCATAAAGCATTTATGAAACTGTTTTACTAATCCTTCATACATTATATCTGCCATCATAAGCACACCTTTTTCAAGAAAGTCCTGGGAATCAACGGCAGCTTTGTAGCATTTGTTTACGTAATATTCAAATTGAGTTGTGATAACACACAAGTGTTCATAGAACATATTTCGCCATAATCTTTCCGACCAGAAAGGGTTAATGGAAGCAAGAAAGGCAGAGATCTCATTTGCGTTTCTATACCACTCTTTTTTAAAATTCATTGCTTCAGTACAATTGCCGGCCAGCTGTGCTTTCATAAATTGTGCGGCTAATTCGAGATGCTCTGTCAGCAATTTTTCAAATTTTGATGCGACTTTTTCACCGTAAAATGGTATTAGAAAAGCTTCAAAATCTTTTGGGTTTCTAAGCAGTCTTGCAGTTACGGCATCTTCATTGGGCAGTTTAAAACTAATACTCATGACCGCCATACCAGTCCAGTTTCCATGTTGCTCCCATAATAGTCTTGTCTGATTCATAAGTTTTATTTGAGACGGACCAATACACTTATACATCTTGTTCACCTCTTATTCTTATATGCTAAATTTTATGATTGTAGTATGATGTTAGTAATTGTGCTTCTTATATGCTAATTTTGACAAAATGCATTTGCTTTGCCTTCCAAGTTTTAAGATATGGTATATTCAGGGCATTAAAGGTATGTTGGGATATCAGAGGCCCAGCGCTGCCAAAAGATGTAACGATCGCTGTATGATAGATTATGCCTTTGTCATTTTCATAAGAAATAATATCTCCCAATTCCAGTTCATTAACACTTTTTACTTCTTGACCTTTTGGCCCTTTGTAATTGCGTTCTTTGTTCACTTTCAGGGACCAATAAAGAGAGTGCGCAACTGCCCAAGCAATTGACCAAGTATCGTTTTGTGTGCTGACAGAACTTGATTTTCTATACCACCATGCGTATTCAGTGATGTAGGACATGGGTGCACCGCCTGCAAACAAACACTGGGAAATAAAATTTGTGCAATCTCCGCCGTAAGTCTCGTAATCTACGAAATATTTGAAGCTGGGGTTTGGTGTCAAAGCATACTTTTTTGCATAATCAACTGCTTTAATCCTGTCATATAAATTTTGCCTGTAATAATTCAAAAATTTCACCGCCAAAAATCAAAATGGCTTTATTTATATTATGAGGCAATACAGATTGTGTGAATAAAATGTGATTTTACTATAAAAATGCATTGGTCTTTTAAATAAAAACTTTTAAGGAAAAGCAAGTTTTTTATGGACGTGTTATATGTTGTGCATTTTGCTTTTTAATCGCGATAATTTTTTCTATACTATGCTAATAAATTATACGATCAAGATCAAAAATCGTATATAATACTAGTAGGAGAAGAGATTTATGCAATATATTACATTGCCGTTACAATTGTTTTGTGATATGCTGTACGAGTTGACAATTGACTGTTGAGTTTATATAATTAGTTTACAGTTTCGTATGGGTGGGAAAATTATGAAAAAAGAAGGCATTAAAAGTATAGCGCAGAACAAAAAAGCGCGACATGATTATTTCATAGAGGACACTTATGAAGCGGGCATAGAGCTTTTCGGCACCGAAGTGAAATCCATCAGACAGGGAAAAGTTAATTTAAAAGATAGTTATGCCGGCATCTATAAAGGTGAAGTTTATGCATATAATATGCATATAAGCCCATATGAAAAAGGAAACATTTTTAATAAGGACCCTTTAAGAATAAGGAAGCTTTTGTTAAACCGTTTTGAGATAAATAAGCTCATCGGTTATGTCCAGCAAAAAGGTTACACTCTGATTCCGCTGTCAATCTATTTAAAAGGCAGCCTGGTAAAACTTGAACTTGCAGTGGCTAAAGGGAAGCAGCTTCACGATAAAAGACAAACCATTGCGGAAAGAGATGCCAAAAGAGAGGTTGAAAGGGAATTTAGAGGGAAGAATTATTAACGGGGGCGTAATGGTTTCGACGGGGGTATGAGGGCTGAAATAGCGAGTCGTGGATTTCGGAGCCACGTTAAAAGCCGGAAAAATAAAGATAAACGCAGAAGATAATTTCGCATTTGCTGCCTAATTAGGCAGCACGTTCTACCTATAGTTCCCGCACTATAGGATAGGGCGTCATTTAGCGGGGGACGTCACTGCCAAAGCTTTGAGGCAGATGTCGTATTATGAAGCTACTAAAGCTGCAAGCCTGTCAGCGGGCGTGCAGCGGAGGGAATGAAAAATCACTGACTGCACTCGGAGAAATTTCAGTT
>CAYXAT010000212.1:0-2303 GCA_964462065.1 uncultured Clostridiaceae bacterium
TTCGTCAAAAAAGCGTATGGTGGGGAAACCCTTGAAGAAAACTTGGATTTTATTGCACAAGCATTGACTGTTAGGGGTGACAGTCCTCGAGAAATTATCCGTAACTATATAATTAAAGACTTTTTCAAAGACCATTGTAAAACATATAAAAAGCGACCGATTTATTGGCTATTTGATAGCGGAAAGCAAAACGGTTTCAAAGCACTTATATATATGCATCGTTATGATGAAAATACTATTGGCAATCTGCGTATTGATTACCTTCATAAAATGCAGCATATTTATGAAAACGAAATTTCAAGAATGCAAGATACAATAGATAATAGCAATAATGCCCGGGAAATCGCAGCGGCAACCAAGCGAAAAGAAAAATTAATCAAGCAACTTCAAGAAACCAAAGAATATGACGAAGAAATAGCCCACTTAGCTTTAGCAAGAACCCCAATAGATTTGGATGATGGTGTGAAAGTTAATTATGAAAAGATACAGACAGATAGGGAAGGAAGTAAATACAATGTAATGGCGAAGATATAAAAGGTGAGGTGATGGTCCTTGATTATAAAAGATTTAATCGGTGAAACAACTGAATATGATAAAAAGCAGGAATTAGAAACAAAAAAGCCAAAAAGTTGGTGCAAAGATGTTAGTGCTTTTGCGAATGGCAACGGAGGTAAGCTCATTTTTGGCATTACAAATAACGATATAATGTTGGGATTGAAAGATGCTGAGCATGATGCGGAAATGATAAGTGAATTCATTAAAACCCGATTAAATCCTATTCCAAACTTTGAGTTAAAATTTTATAAAACAGAAGATGAGAAAAAACTTATAATCCTTTATGTTTATCCCGGAGATCAGACACCTTATTACTATGATGCGGATGGTTCTTTAACAGCATATCATCGTGTAGGAAATCAAAGCATACCTGTAACACCGGAAAAATTGAAAGAGTTAATTCTTAAAGGTAGCGGTTTTTCTTACGATAGTTTGAAATCAAAGTATAGTTTTGAAAATATGGCTTTTACAAAGCTCAAATCAACCTATAAGCAAAGAACCGGAAATCAATTTGATGAGTCCGATTATGAATCTTTTGGAATAATAGATGAAAATGGTGTTCTTACTAATGCAGGTGCGTTGTTGGCCGATGAATCTCCTATTAGGCATTCAAGACTTTTTTGTACACGTTGGAACGGATTAGACAAAGCCCCCGGTGTAATAGACGCTATTGATGATAAAGAATACATGGGCGGTTTGATAAATCTTTTACAGGATGGTCTTGATTTCGTGAATAATAATTCTAAAAAGATGTGGAAAAAGACAGCAGACGGAAGAATAGAGATGCCTGATTATCCTGAACAAGCAGTATTGGAAGGACTTGTGAATGCGATAATACATCGTAATTATTTGGAAATCGGAAGTGAAGTGCATATAGATATGTTCGATAATCGTATTGAAATTTATTCTCCTGGTGGAATGTATGATGGGTCTAAAGTTCAGGACAGAGATATTATGCAAGTCCCATCTCGCAGAAGAAATCCGGTTATCGCAGATATTTTTAATCGTTTAAAATATATGGAGCGTAGAGGTAGTGGTTTTAAGAAAATTATAGGAGATTATAAAAAACAGCTTCACTACGCAGAAAATAAAGAACCAAAGTTTTATTCTGATAATGATTCATTTATTTTGCTGTTAAAAAATTTAAATTATATAGAAAAACAAGCGGCAAAAAACAAGCGGCAAAAAACAAGCGGCAAAAAGCAAGCGGCAAAAACTAAAGAAAACATAAATAAAATCATTAAGCATATAAAAGTCCATGAAGAATCAACAATAAGGGAACTATCAAATTGCATTGGTTTGAGCTTATCTCGAACCAGAGTAATTTTAGCAAGCATGGATGAAATAGAGTCCGTAGGTGAGAGTCGTGCAAGAACATATCGTTTAAAAAAGAAAAGTTAATCAAACAGCTGCAAGAAACCAAAGAATATGACGAAAAAATAGTCAACTTGGCTTTGGTTAGAACCCCAATAGACTTAGATGATGGCGTGTAGGTTAATTACGAAAAACATCAAACAGATAGAGATGGGAATAAATATAATGTAATGGCAAAAATATAGGACTATGTGAAAAATGAAGAGGGAATGTGAATGAATAAAAACTTTTATAATGAAATCAAAAATATTTTAAATACAGCAAGAAATAAGGTTTATCAGTCTGCTAACTTTGCAAGGGTTGAAGCATATTGGAATATCGGAAAATCCATTATAGAGGAGCAAGGTGGAAAGGAAAAAGCTACGCATTGCGTA
>CAYXAT010000213.1:0-2301 GCA_964462065.1 uncultured Clostridiaceae bacterium
GTATGAACATTTCATATCTGTCAAGTTCTTCAAGTAATGTTTTCATAGTTCCGGGGCCCTGTATTCCAGGTACCTCAAACCTATATTGTCCTCCATCGGCAAATCTTTTTTTCGATGTGGGTAGTTCATATAAATCACCTTTGGGCTGACCTATTTTTTCTAAAAATTCTCTTGTCTCTTTCATTTTAATCACTCCTGCTTTTTTTGTGTTTGCCGAATTATAGTTCTATAAATAATTCGGGCAATTTATTTTCTATATCCCATACTTTTTGAATAATTGTTTTTGCCTCTTCTTCTGTTTTTCCTCCATACATGGCTAAGGAAATAAACTTTTCTTCAACATCACTCTTTGTCATTGGGTTTTCCGGTTCACCTTTCGGATAATCCACTCTCTCCTCATACCTTTGCCCAGCATTTGTAATTATTTCGACTATTGCTGCCCTTTTATTAGGTACTAATTTTGTAAGCTCTTCATCTTCTAATACCTTAACTTTTTTAGATATTGAATATATTTTCTTATTGTTAATACAATCATCTAAGAATTCTTCTATTCCGGCCTTCCCGGTTACAAGTGCAACAGCAACACTGTATGGGGTGCTCATCTTGGCAGACGTGACACCGCTTACTTCCGCATGATCGTGTCCGAATACCGCCAAAGAATATGTTTTTACTGTTACTTCCTTAATGTTTGCAACATCAATATTGAACCTCGCTTTTATATTAAGAACTGCTTCAATCGGTGCATGGCAATGTCGACATGCTGCATAAGGTTTTTTGTATGTTTTTTCAATGCCATACCCTCCGTCACCCTTTAATTTAGTCGAATCACTTTTGGCAGACATAAGAGCGAAAAAACCTCTTTTGCCGTTAACCGCATCATACGGTCCTTTATATCCCGCACGCCCTATAAATGCCGCTGTCAAACCATCATGTGCGGCCCTTCCGATATTATATGGTTTCAATTCGGATTCATCTTCAATCATTTCTAACACTCCTGCTGCACTGGCTATTGATGCGGAAAGGGTATTTTTCATCTGTTCTTTTGTAAGGTTCAATGCCGCTGCAATACCTATAGCCGCACCGATAGTCCCACATGTACCCGACACGTGAAAACCTAAATTTTTATGAGAGGGTTGTACGGCCATTCCAAGTCTTATCGCCGCTTCGTATCCAATGATTACACCTCTCAATAAATCATTCCCAGTAAGTTTCTCTTTCTCGACTACTGCCAAAACAGCTGGTATTATTGTAGATGCAAGATGTACCATAGAAAAGCGGTGGCCATCATCTAATTCCGTAATATGTGCATTATATCCATTTGCAAAAACCGCATTATGAAGAGATGCTTTTCTATTTAATCCAATAACAGTAGCTACACCCTGTTCTGGTTCAAATAAATCCAAATATGCATTACTTTTCTCCATTGCTATTCTGGCACCGGCTAAATTGTTCCCTATGTAATCCAAAATACTTTTTTTTATCTGGATTACAGTATTCTCTGGTATCTTTTTCTTCGCCAGTTCATATAAGCTTTCTACTAAATTATCTGTTAAATTATCATTCATTCTGCTCACCTAATCATTATTTTTTCTATCCGGCCAATTTTTTTATAGCTGCTTTTATTAATGCTTTATTGAACCTTTAGGGGATGAGATAGCCTCGGGATAGTAAGTATCTATAACACGTTTTACAAGAACAATCTGCTTTGCCCTCTTTTTAGCATCTGAATCTGTTGAATCCCAGCTATGAGTTTGTGCTACCGAGCCGCCTGTCTTTAGATATATCGGTGCAGCCACTCTTATCATTTCCGGTACTTCGTAATGTCTGATGAATCCTCCCGATGACTTCGGGTTTTCTGTATGAATATCAATTGATATATCTATTGCATGTCTTACGGCTGCTAACATTTGTAATTGTATGTCTCTTACGGGGTTAAATGAGTTTGCACCTATGCTTTCCAACAATTTTGCTGAACATGGGTTACCATGTCCCATATGTGCAGATACTTTAAATCTGCAGTCTTTAGGTATTCCGCCCTGTTCTCTCAATTGGTTTAATGCCCATAGGCAGCCTTCATCATATACTAAAAAGGATCTGCATCCTATATCGCTTGCACGTTTTACTTCTTCTATTGCCCTTATTACCTGTTCTTGTCCTCTTAGCCTGTAGCCCATCCTTTGTCCTTCTTCTGTATGGACTGATGCACTTGTATCAGTTGTTGCCCTTGGTCCTATGGCAAGTATAAGTGTAAATCGTCAAAATAAAACTGCCCTCATAAGCAAAATATACTAGGTAAAAAAG
>CAYXAT010000214.1:0-2288 GCA_964462065.1 uncultured Clostridiaceae bacterium
TTAAAGGTTGTGATCAAGTCCAAAGCATCTTTTTGTTCATCAGTTGTATCTAATCCTACCCGTTCTGCCAACCTTAATAGATCATGTGTTCTTGGTGGGTTATTATCAACCTTTTTAACATATATAGCTTTTAATAGTTTTTCTATGACAAGATGTCCAATAAATAAACTCCAATGATAATTTTACTATTAAACAAATTCAGCATTGTATTATAGTCGTTATCCGATGTTTTAATCCAATAATTAAGTAGGTCTTTCGTTTCCATTAAACCATCCCCTTGTTATTGTTTTTGTAAATATTATACAATAAGTCAGGTTAGCTAGCAATAGAGAGCAAAGCCTTATGCATAAAAAATGCAATCCTTTACAACTTATTCTAAAATTCATGACTCAATAAGAATAACTTAAAGCTCGAATAATTGATGATATTCACTGCGATAGCACATCAGATATGTTCTTTTAATAAATTCAAAAAAGTTATATCAATTATACTTATACTAAACTCCTAACCGGATACCGCAAAACGGTTCTCATCTTTGTAATATCAGTTTTTCTTGGATCAGAAAGATATATCTCATGATGGCGGCGTGTTTCGGATATATCGCATATAAGTTTGTTTTCGGCCATAAATGCTTTCATTTTTTTAAGTGTGGCAGGCTCATCATCAAAACTGCCTTGGTGCATACACTGCACACATGTTCCTTCGATAAAAGATGTAAATCTTGCTTTTGAGAAGTCAAGATTTGGCTTTTTCTTTGCAGTAATTTCAATAGCGGCAACAAATAGTTCATTTGTTACAAAGTCCGGCTGCCTTATCATTGATGTAAAGCATAGCTTTGACTTATTGCTATAATTGAACTCATCACTATCTGCATGCCACCAAAGTCCTTCCAGTGGAGGCACTACATATTCAAAATAACCTGTTGGTGTCTGCCCTTTCTTAGGTGCCATTTTAATAGCGTAAGATAAAGAATATAGTGTTTCAACGGAAAGTTGATATTCACCATTTTCCTCGTTGGGATTACCTTGACCATCAATTTGAATAAATTTCATTTTTGGCACTTCTATAATAGACGGTTCTGATTTTGGTTGATAAAGCTCTTTGAATTTCTTTTTAAAATCAACCTTCTCCACTTTCATTCCTCCTATCTATACATTTAGTATATCACCGTTAAGTAGAAAGGAGTATGTCATGTACCCCCCCAAAATTATAAAAAGTTCAATTGATAAAAAGTCTGCCTATTAAACTCCCGTAAATACTTTTACATTTTTTGCTTTGAAGCTTCTCTCATCTCATTGACCTGTTGCAATCCCGCATCTCTGTCATAACCATATACATGACGCAATTCGTATGGCTCAATAATCTCTATTGCTGCAACTTTGTCATCCTTTATATAAAATGTAATATCTCTTATTTCATTGGTCTCAGGTGTAAATGGTTGCCACATATATGCATAGTCAAAGTCGTATTGTTCATCAAATGCTTCTTTATTACTATCTTCGTATGTGAAGTATAAACTCCCCATCTCGGAAATAGCCTCATTCTTATCAATATAATATAAATACTCTGTATATGATGATAAAAGTTCCTTTTCTGTGCTGCCTACTGCAATATTTTTATTTGTCTTAATATTTCTAATATCTGTCCATAGATAAGATATGTATTCTACATTATCGGGCTTGTAGTAATGGGTTCCTATTATTAAGCTGACCTTCCCAAAATTATATCGGCGTGTTTTATATATATGAGGCACCATGCCTTCACC
Source organism: uncultured Clostridiaceae bacterium (assembly GCA_964462065.1). Classification (GTDB taxonomy): domain Bacteria; phylum Bacillota; class Clostridia; order Lutisporales; family Lutisporaceae; genus JAAYKT01. The sequence continues at coordinate 1,766 of CAYXAT010000214.1, forward strand.
ATCGTAGATATGTTCTTGTTCACTTTCTGTTTTGTTTTCATATATTTCGAATAAAAATAAAATGTCATTAAACGATTCAATTTTTTCTGAAAAGGCAAAGGAAAAATCTTTATCAATTTTATTATCGTATCTGTCAAAGAAACTAAATCCGTAAAGGTGCTCAATGCCTTCAGGGACATCTTCAGGAAGGGTTGGTGTGTCTGTGATGTTCCTGCTTAAATACGGGCTTATGAGGGAATTAAAGCTTTTATTGCTTTTATAATATACATTTTTCATAAAAAATATATATTCATCGTTACTATCATAGCTTGTAAATACTTGTGCTTTTCCAATTATCTTATCATCCTTTAGGTAATGGATTTTTATATTTGTATTACTATACTTTTTGCTGCCCTTTCCTAATAAGTAATCCCAAGGCTTATTAATATCAACTATTTCTCCATAAACAAATTCGGGTATCACCTTATCAAAAAGAAATGTATTTACTTCCACATCATTAACTATTAGTACTATATCTGTAGCT
>CAYXAT010000215.1:0-2280 GCA_964462065.1 uncultured Clostridiaceae bacterium
AAAAAGGTTTTTTTCGGTCAATTCATTAAAGGGATGGATTATAGTGAGCTTATAGCGGGAGAATATCTACCGGGATTCGAAATACGACAATTCGGCAGAGACTGTTTTATATATAATGACCCTACCAAGGAAGATATCGAAGCGGCAAAAGAAGGGCTAAATATATGCAAAAAGGTTCTAAAAAAAGGCGAATACGACGTGGTCGTATTTGATGAGTTAAATATAGCTCTTTATTACAAACTTTTTTTGGTAGATGAGGTTGTAGAAATGTTAAAGGAAAAGGCGGAAAAAACCGAAGTGGTCATAACAGGGCGATATGCGCCGGATGAACTGATAGAAATGGCAGGTTTGGTAACAGAAATGAAGGAAATCAAACATTATTTTCAGACAGGATTGGAGGCAAGGAAGGGCATAGAATTTTAATGCAACTTTAATCATAAAAAAATTGTCAATATATAAAGATAAATAAAGATACGATTTTGAAAGGAGGGCATACATGAAGTTTATATCTTGGAATGTTAACGGCCTAAGGGCCTGTGTAAAAAAAGGTTTTCTTGATTATTTTAAAGAAATTGACGCGGATATTTTCTGCACACAAGAAATAAAATTACAAGAAGGCCAAATAGAGTTAGAGCTTCCCAATTACCATCAGTATTGGAATTATGCCGAGAAAAAAGGATATTCGGGTACTGCGGTATTTACTAAAAAAGAGCCGATAGACGCAGTAAACGGTATAGGTATTTCCGAACATGATCAGGAAGGAAGGGTTATTACCCTTTTATATGATGATTTTTATCTTGTGAATGTATATACGCCAAATTCTCAGCCCGAGCTTGCAAGACTTAGCTATAGAATGGAATGGGAAGATGCCTTCAGAGAATATCTGACGAAACTCGCAGTAGAAAAACCTGTGGTTTTGTGCGGAGACCTAAATGTGGCCCATAAAGAGATAGATTTAAAAAATCCGAAAACCAATAGGAGAAATGCAGGTTTTACAGATGAGGAAAGGGAGAAGATGACTACCCTTTTGAAATCAGGTTTTATTGATACATTCAGACACTTTTATCCTGATAAGAAGGATGTATATTCCTGGTGGTCATATATGAGAAAAGCCCGCGAAAAGAATGTGGGTTGGAGAATAGATTATTTTATTGTGTCTGAACATATGAAGGATTTTATAAAAGACGCAGAAATTCATTCTGAAATTATGGGCAGTGACCATTGTCCTGTAATGTTGGAACTCAAATAAGGAGTTGACAAAATGGAAAAGTACATCAAATTCGGTATGTTACCGCCAAAGACAATAGTAAAAGGTCTATTTTTTGTTACACTTTTGGAGTTATTTATGTTTAGATACTTTCGAAGTGTTTCTATGAGTATTTATAGCACCTATGGTCAGGTTCTCGGTTTTAAAATACATTCTTTCTATATCAGATATTTGGAGCCTATCTTGTTTGTAATTTGGCTAAAGCTGATATGTGAGTTTATGTATAAGGTTATTACGATGGCTGATAAAGAATGATCTATAGGAGGTGGTTTTATGTGGACCAGGCGTGAAGTTAAATCCTATGCAAAAGACTTTTTAAGAAGACATTATTTAAAAGCATTTTTGGTTTGCATTATTGCATGGGTCTTGGGAGGTGGCATTACACATAATGCAGGCTGGGAGAAAACGGATAAATCTAACAGGAACACGATATATGATAATGATAAGGTAACAATTGTATTGAAAAACCCAATCACAAATTTTGGTTTAAAGAAAATGGGTCTGTCCTATAAATTTAAAATGGCAAAAGGTTTCATCCCAATTGCACTTTTTGCTTCTCTTGCTCTTGGTATATTTGTGGGAAATGTTGCAGAAGCGGGTAAGGTCAGGTATTTCCTTAAGGGTTTTAAAAATGATGAAGCCGATGTGGGGGATATGTTTTCAGTTTTTAATTCCGATGAGTATTTTGATGTTGTAAAAACACAATTTTTCAGAGGATTGTATACTTTTTTATGGTCTTTATTGTTTATAATACCGGGAATTATAAAATCCTATGAATACAGAATGGTACCCTATATTATTTCAAATGAATCAAATATACCATGGGATGATGCAATCAGAAGGAGCAGGCATATGACTGATGGACATAAGTGGAATATGTTTGTTTTGGATTTATCATTTATAGGTTGGTATATTTTAGGGGCATTGTTTTTCGGTATAGGAGGTATTTTTGTTATCCCCTATGAGGAAGCCTCTTTTGCAAGATTGTATAATATCATATCCGGCAGCGATGA
>CAYXAT010000216.1:0-2273 GCA_964462065.1 uncultured Clostridiaceae bacterium
AATCGCAAAGTGCTTAATCTCATATACTTTTTAATAATAAAGGCAAATCGGAAAGACTGCTTATTGTATAATCAGGATTAATGCTATAATCATTTTTTTGTCCTTTAGGATTAAACCAAATAGTTGCTATTCCTGCATTATTTCCGCCTTTTATATCCGATGTCAAACTATCTCCGACAATTACGGTTTCGTATTTTTTAAAATCTTTTATTTTTGAAAAACAATAATTAAAGAATTCAATATCCGGCTTATCAAAGCCTACAGATTGAGAAATAAAAATATCTTGGAAGTACCTTCCTATACCTGCACTTTTAATTCTTGATTTTTGAACAGGTTCAGTGCCATTTGTCACTAAATACAAACGATAATCCTTTGATAATGTTTCCAAAAGTTCTTCAGCCCCGCTGATAAAATAATGCCCTATACCCAGCAATCTTTCGTAATATTTGGTTACCGAAGCTGCGCAGCAATCCACACCTATCTCATTAAAAAGTAGTTTGTATCTGCGTTCCTTTACCTCTTCCCGGGTCAATTTACCCTGTTCCAACAATCTCCATTGCTCTAAATTCAGCACACTATACCTTGCAAGTATCTCTTCTTTAGGCTCAATTCCAAAATGATGCAATGTTTTAGTCAGAGCAATCTTTTCCGCATGATGAAAATCAAGTATAGTATCATCCAAATCAAATAAAATATTTTTTATCATAATTGCACTCCCGAATTTAGTTTGTTATACCGGTTACCCTATAATATTAAAGAATAACTTGCAAACTTTCAATACAGATACCATAAACAAATCTTATTAATACTCTGACAAATCAATTTGTCATAAAAAAATAATAATGATACGATAATAATAATGGTATAATTTCTCATCCGGTATAAAACCAATTGGTGTTTATTTCGTCTTTACTATAAATAGATATAATAATATATGAGGAGGGAGACTATGAGACGCATATATAGAATTACATACTTAACGCTTTGTATTGTCTTTATGCTTTCGTCATTGATGGGATGCAGTCGAGAATTTAATAGAGACGATGAAGAGCCGCAGCAAGTTATAGAAGATTTAAAACAAGTTGTAAATGTAATCATACCGCCTTTGACAATTACCACGAATTTTGCCACTTATAAAGAAATTTCTGTTGAATACAACCCCGGTATAGCCCCTTATAAAGTTGAACCTGGGCTAACAAACATTATAAACAAAGAAATGTTTAAGCTTTCTCCTGAAGCTGAAAAGCTTCTTGTTGAAAACGGTTTCGTTGTAACACCGGGGAATTACAGAGAATTTTTCACACTCTACGAAATCAATTCCTATGCACCGGTGCCGAGCTTTATTACCACTGACTCCATGCTGCATAATTACCATCTTTTCTTCAGTCACCTACTAAGAGTAATTGAAAAAGAAAATTTAATTGCAGAATTAAAGGAGCTTACCAAATCTATGTTTGAAGAATCTGAAGAACAATATTTAGCTCTTAAAGATACGGATTGGGAGAGGGCTGCTTTAAGAAATGTAGGTTTTTTCGCCGTTGCAGGAAAACTTTTAAACCTGGACATCAATATACCTAAGGAAATAAAAGAAGAAGTTAACGAGGAGTTAAGTCTTATAAATAGCCATGAAGGCATCAAAATTTCTCCCCTCATGGGTTTAGGCAGAAACTTAGATGTTCTTGATGCTCCGTTAGAAGACTATTCTCAATATATCGCAAGAGGGCATTATGATGATGACGAAGCCTTACGGGCATATTTCAAAGCAATGATGTGGTATGGCAGGGTTACCTTTAGGCTTAAGGATGATGATGAAACTAAATCTGCCGCTCTTATAACCTTTGCCCTCGGCAAGGATGATAACCTAAAAAGGTGGGATAAGATATATCAGCCTACTTGTTTCTTTGTGGGCAAAAGTGATGATTTATCCTATCCTCAATTTAGAGAAATCATAGAAAAAGTATATGGTAATGAGTTTGATTTAAAAGAAATTGCCGAAGATAAAGGGAAATGGCAAGACTTTCAAAAAGAAGTATCAATATTAGAACCGCCGATGATAAATTCGATACCTATATTTGAAGAGGAGATACAACCTGACCGTGAAAGAGAAATTAAGGGTTTTCGTTTTATGGGGCAGCGGTTTACCATAGATGCCTCAATTTTTCAAAGACTTATATATCGTGATGTAAAGGAAAATGAGGCGGGGCAAAGAAGAATGCTACCTAAAGCATTGGATATACCTGCGGCCTTGGGCTCAAATGAAGCTTATAATATTT
>CAYXAT010000217.1:0-2262 GCA_964462065.1 uncultured Clostridiaceae bacterium
ATAATATCTGGTATACGGATGCCGTTGCATGGGCTAATGCGAACAAGATTGTATCAGGCTACGGCAATAATATATTTGGCCCTGATGACAGTATAACCAGAGAGCAAATGGCTTCGATTTTATTTCGATATGCTGAATATAAAGGATATGATGTATCCGCTGTAAATAATCTATCTGCATTTACTGATACCGGTGAATCATCCGAATGGGCATTAGCGGGTATTAAATGGGCTGTTGCAAATAAATTGATAACCGGAACAACGCCAATGACACTCGAACCTAAAGGTGCAGCAACCAGAGCCCAGGTGGCTACAATACTCATGAGGTTTATCGATATTTTGGTAAAATAATGTTTGAGACTATTTATCCGAGAACCATTAGCTATTTATTGTGTTGGTAATATAGTAATCTTTTAATCAAATAATAGAAGACCCTATGCATAAAAATCGTTCTTTTAAGAGGGTCTTTTTATAATTTGTTAAAGTATTTGATAATGAGAAGGGTAGACATAAAAACAAGTATGGTTTTCATTTTTAATAATTGTGGACATTTATAACTGTGAATAGGTTTAAGGTTAGTAACACTTAAGCGGCTCAATTTGGCTGTTAATACAAATGAAATCATAATGAACAGACATTATAGATGTCTTACTAGTGGCATATTTAAAAATTTACTTTTTGCAAATTTACATATCGGAAGTAAAGGAAAAAATAAGTTTATGCAGAATATATTATTATATTGCAACACTGAATATGATTGATTAAATGTCTTTTTAAATTACCGCTTTTTATTAAAAAGAATGAATGCTGTTAAAATAAAAATCGTGGAAGGAGAGGGATGAGGATTGAAAAGAATAACTAAATTCGGTATGCTATTATCTTTTTTTATAATTTTAGTCTTGATAACAACCGGTTGCGCGCATTTGGAAATAGGTGTTGAACTGAATAAGGATAAGACCGGCAGTGTCTCCCTTTCAATGGCCGTTATTGAAAGTTTGGCAAACAAAGAGGATGCAAGCATGCCAACTGCTAATTTGCCTGTTGATGATAGTATAGTCGGTGTAGAACATAAAACAGAAAAGGTGAGTTATGAAGATAGAGGAAACACTTATATAGGGGAAAAGGAAATTCATAAATATAAGGATATTGAATCTTTTTTAAGGTCTACAGAGGGAATTAAAATAGTTGACTTACCTGATGGTAATAAAAAGCTTGAATACATATTATCTAAGGATGATTATGAAGAAGGTAAGAATATGCTCGTAAATGGAGAATCAGAAGTAGCAGACGGTTTTTTAAGTGAGGATTTTAACCTTATGGATTATGATCTTCTGGTTGCTGCAGGACTAAGATTTGACTTGAAGATTAAAACAGATTACGAAGTAGTGAACCATAACGCAGATAAAGCGGAAAACGGTGTTTACACTTGGGATTTGTTAAAAAGAATAGTTCAAGAAGAGATGGATAAAGAAGAGCCTGTTGTTTTGTTCATTGAATACAAGCCTGTTGAAAATGAATCGTATGGGGCGGGTTTATATAAAAGAACAGAAATAAATAAATTACTGGGCATAGCGCAAGGTGATAAAGATAGCTATGGCAGAGCTTTAAATAAATTGGGTATCTTGAAAGGTACAGACGCCGGTTTGGAGTTGGATAAAGGATTGACAAGGACCGAGGGTGCTGTTATGTATGAAAGGCTTTTGAACCTAGAATCGGCAATAGAGGAATTTACGAGAGGGAATCCCAAATATGATTCAGGCTTCACCGATATTCCTGAATGGGTTAAACCGACTATTAACTATTTGCATTTTAAAAACATGATTGCAGGTATAGGAAATAATAGATATGGTTCCAATGATTTCATGACTGAAGCTCAATACTCCACATTGGTACTGAGGGCTTTGGGATATGATGATTCAAAGGGTGATTTTACTTGGGATAAAGCCTGTGAAAAGATTAGAGAAATTGGCTTGTTCAATAATGATGTACTAAAACCGGAAGCAATATTGGGAGAAAGATTTACAAGGGGAGGCATGTTCTATATTTCCTATAACGCTTTATTTTTCAAAAACTATAAAACGGGAGAGGTTCTCATAGACAGGGTCAGGCTTGAATAATTATCTTATTTTTATAAATTATAAAAATAACCTTTTACTTAAAAAGAGAAAGATTAGAACGAGTTCCCTATTCTTGCCAGTTTGGTTCACCGTGAGCTATTTGCGAAGTCCCCAAACATAGAAGCAACAATAGTTAAAAGGGAAGG
>CAYXAT010000218.1:0-2257 GCA_964462065.1 uncultured Clostridiaceae bacterium
ACTTTTTAATAACAATTATTTATGTTAAAATTATTATAACAAATATACGGAGTTGGTATTATGAAAAAAAAGGCTCTTTGGTATGAAAAGTCCGATGGCAACTCGATACAGTGCCTTTTATGCCCCCATAATTGTAAAATACTACCGGGGAAAAGAGGGGTCTGTAAGGTAAGGCATAATGATAACGGTATTTTATATACGCTGAACTATAAAAAAGTTTCCTCAATGGCTATGGACCCCGTAGAAAAAAAACCTTTATATCATTTCCATCGGGGTAAAAAAATTTTATCCGTAGGAACCTTCGGCTGTAACTTTAGATGTGATTTTTGCCAAAACTATCAGATTTCCCAGAGCGATTATTACAGCAGCACTTTGAATATCGAAAATCTTATCAGCATATGTAAAAGGGACCCAGATTGTGTCGGTATAGCCTACACCTATAATGAACCAACTATATGGTATGAATTTGTCATTGAATGTGGCAGAAGTTTTAGAGAAGCAGGTCTTGCAAATGTATTGGTGACTAACGGTTATATAAACATACCCCCATTAAAAGAACTTTTGCCCTATATTGATGCCATGAATATCGATGTGAAGAGTATGAATGAAGATTTTTATAAAATAATATGCGGCGGCAGACCGGATCCTGTCATAGCTACGGTGGAAGAAGCCGTAAAAAAATGCCACGTAGAAGTAACCAATTTGATTATACCCACACAAAACGATAGCGCCGAAGAAATGACAAAGCTGTCCAAATGGTTGGCATCTCTTGACCCGGATATCCCACTGCATCTAAGCAGATATTTTCCCAGATATAATATGGATTTACCTCCTACGGATCCTGCACTTCTTTTTAAGTTGAAAAGTGTAGCTTCCAAATATTTAAACCATGTTTATATAGGAAACGTACCCGGTATTTTGTAAAATTGTTATTTCAAATAGGGTTTTAATTTGAGCATTAACAATATAACAGAAAATATATCTTAAATGGATAGATTTGTTGAAGTAGAATTTTATTGTATGCGATAATTGCGAAAATGAAAAGAAAGCTAAGGAGGTTTACGATGTATTCAACAGAAGAATTTGAAAAATTATCAGCTAAACACCCAAAGTTAACCAAAATGAAAAATACCAAGGAGATATTTTGGCAAAACCCTTTGTATAAAAGCAAAGCTTGTAGCGAGGCAGAAGGTTTGGATATGAGCAGCATAATAGATGCGGAAAACAGGTTGAAAAGGTTTGCCCCTTATTTAGCCAAAGTCTTTCCGGACACGGCACCTTTAAAGGGAATTATCGAATCCCCATTAAAAGAAATACCCCATATGAAAACAACTATGGAAAAAGAATCGGGCGCATTGCTAAAAGGTAAGTTATTTTTAAAGTGTGACAGCCACTTGCCCATATCCGGCTCAATAAAAGCTAGAGGCGGGATTTATGAGATACTGAAGCATACCGAAGATTTGGCAATAAATGCGGGAATGCTCTCCCTTACCGACGATTATTCGATTTTAGCTGAGGATAGATTTAAAGAATTCTTCTCCCGGCATAAAATTGCAGTAGGTTCTACAGGCAACTTAGGACTGAGTATCGGAATAATGAGCGCAATGATAGGCTTTAAAGTTTATGTACATATGTCGGCGGACGCGAGAGAGTGGAAAAAAGAATTGCTTCGCTCAAAAGGTGTAAATGTTATTGAATATGATTCGGACTATAGCAAGGCTGTGGAAGAGGGCAGAAAGCAATCAGATAACGATCCCGACAGTTATTTTGTGGATGATGAGAACTCTAAAAATCTATTTTTGGGATATGCAGTTGCTGCCCTTAGGTTACAAAAACAATTGGAAGAATCAAATGTAAAGGTTGACAGTGAGCATCCTCTCTTTGTTTATTTACCCTGCGGTGTAGGCGGCGGTCCCGGCGGTGTGGCTTTCGGGCTTAAACTTATATACGGTTCCAATGTTCATTGTTTCTTTGCGGAGCCGACTCATGCGCCTTGCATGGTATTGGGTATGATGACGGGTCTGCATAACAATATTTCCGTACAGGATATAGGTATAGACAATATCACGGAAGCAGACGGTCTTGCCGTGGGCAGGGCTTCAGGTTTTGTGGGCAAGATCATGGAGAATATGCTAAGCGGAATATTTACTGTAGAAGATGAGGAGCTGTATAAGTATCTGGCGAACCTTGCCGATGCGGAAGATATATTTATTGAACCCTCCGCAGCTTCCGGTTTCTCGGGAATACTTTGGATTAA
>CAYXAT010000219.1:0-2256 GCA_964462065.1 uncultured Clostridiaceae bacterium
ATGTAACAAAGTCACATTTGGGGTAATTACTGCAACCATAAAACTTTCTGCCTTTCTTTGTTTTTCTGATTATTAATTCACCATCACATTTAGGGCATTTAATTCCGGTACTTTTTAATATGGGCTTGGTGTTTTTACATTCCGGAAATCCGGGACAAGCAAGAAATTTGCCGAAACGCCCCATTTTTATAACCATATTTCTTCCGCAATATTCACATATCTCATCACTAACTTCATCTTCTATTTTTATTTTGCCTATTATCTTCTCCGCCTTTATAAGGATTTCTTCAAAAGGCAAATAGAAATCTTTGATTAGATTAACCCATTCTTTCTCACCTTCGGCAATATTGTCCAACTCATTTTCCATGTTAGCTGTAAATTGAACATTAACTATATCTCCAAAATGTTCTACTAACAGTTGGGTTACAGTTTCACCCAATTCCGTCGGTAAAAAGAATCTTTTTTCTTTTATCACATATCCCCTGGCCAGAATTGTTGAAACAGTAGGTGCATAGGTGCTTGGTCTTCCTATTCCTTTTTCTTCAAGAGTTTTAACTAAAGTTGCTTCTGTATATCTTATAGGGGGTTCGGTAAAATGTTGCGAGGGAATAAGCTCCTTAAGTTTTAATATTTCACCTTCTTTTACTTCGGGGAGAGTGATAATTTCCTCTTTTTCATCCTTTTCCTCTTTATACAATGATAAAAATCCCGGAAATATTAAAACACTTCCGCTTGCTTTAAAGTTATAATTATCAGCCAAAATATCGATAGCAATTGTATCGTAAAGAGCCGGTTGCATTTGGCTGGCTATAAATCTATTCCATATAAGTTGATAAAGTTTAGATTGGTCTTTTGTCAAAGAATCAGCTATTAAATCAGGATATCTGATTGATGATGTGGGTCTTATGCCCTCATGTGCATCTTGCACTTTTTTGCCCGGTTTGTTTTGTGTAAAGCTTCTTTTATAATACTTTTCTCCGAACTTTTCAAAAATTACTCTTTTTGCATCATTTTTTGCTTCTTCGGAAATCCTTGTGGAATCTGTTCTGATATAACTGACAAGGCCTACATTACCTTCGCCTTTTATGCTAATGCCTTCATATAGTTGCTGTGCAATTACCATAGTTTTTTTTGTGGAAAAACCTAATTTCTTATATGCATCAATTTGCAAACTACTCGTAGTAAAAGGATATGGGGAATTCTTTTTCTTTTCTCCCTTTTTTATCTTTGTTACTTTGTATTCCTTACCCTCCAAGCCATTAAGTATTTCTTTCATTTCTTTCTCACTGCCGACTTCAATCTTCTTATCATTTTTACCGTAAAATTTAGCATCAATCTTTTTCTTGCTTTTTTCAGGATATAGTTTGGCTATTAAATTCCAGTATTCTTTTGGTATAAAGCTCTTGATTTCATTCTCTCTGTCGCATATCAGCTTAACGGCAACAGATTGTACCCTGCCCGCACTGAGTCCCTTTTTAACCTTCTTCCACAATAAGGGGCTAATCTTATAGCCTACCAATCTATCCAATATTCTTCTTGCTTGTTGGGCGTTGACTAAATCCATGTCTATTTTTCTTGGGTTTTTGATTGCACTTTGCACGGCAGATTTTGTTATCTCATTAAATTCAATCCTGCAAGCCTCGTCTTCTTTTATGTTTAATGGTTCAAGCAAATGCCATGAGATAGCCTCACCCTCTCTATCGGGGTCAGTTGCCAAAAAGATTTTATCACTATTTTTTGCTTCTTTTTTTAATTTATCCAATATTTGTCCTTTGCCTCTGATGGTAATGTACTTAGGCTCGAAATTATTCTCGGTGTCTATCCCGAGACGACTTTTCGGTAAATCCCTGATATGGCCCATGGTTGCCTCTACTTTATACTTTGAACCTAAAAATTTTTTAATGGTTTTCACTTTTGTCGGAGATTCCACTATTATTAAATTGTTTTTCATGTATTTCACCTTCTTTTTTAAGAATTACAGGTCTTTTCATATGTTATGAATTTATGCATTATAAAAAACACCCTCTATTTGTTTCAAATAGCCTTGTATTTCCAACAACACAATTGCAGGTAATATTTTAGAGGGTTCTGCGTTTGGTATCTTTTCAATTATTTCATCTGCTGACATTCCTGCGTCTTTTAACAAATCAGTTATTGATTTTTCTATATCATTAAGCAGTTGAGTTTGTTTATGAGGTTTCAGGTCTGTAAATCCATAGTACTCCTCTGTTATATCGGTAATTGAAAGCACAGGCT
>CAYXAT010000220.1:0-2252 GCA_964462065.1 uncultured Clostridiaceae bacterium
AATAGATATAATAAAACATATCTTGGTTATATGTCTTATTCTACTTGACGCTTACAGAAAAGCGCTTCGGCACAGATTTCTCTATGCCGAAGTTCCTTTTCTAAGCCTTATTTCTAATTATTTTTTTCTTAATAGTTGCCTGTGTTCAAGGAAATCAATTTTACTCTACTATATATGAATTGTTTAACAATAGCTTCTTTTTAGTTCTTCAGTGCTTTAGCCTTGCTTATTAATTAAATTCTTACATAAATGGTCGTATGAATCAGTGTTTTTTCGCCGATTTTTGACCCTGATTTCATCCCAAAACCACTATATGCTGTGGTCAAGTCTTCTTCTTTGCCCTCTGAACCACAATACGTCATCTGGTTGTACCCAAAACGTGCCTTGAGAGGCCAATAAAGACGTTATAGGGAGGTAGTAGCCTTTTGGTAGATAAGAACGAAGTCTTTTTTCCACCTTTAATACTTTACCATATCCGGAAAGGAGTGGTATGTTTCTTTCTCTACCTTCAGCATATTTTTTAAATGCCCCCGAAACAATTTGAATACCGTATTACTATTAAGATTTCACATTGGAAACAAATAGATAGGATCCATCTTTTTCTTGTAATGTTAGGATCTTCTCTCCATCTGCCATAAATTCATCATCATAAAATAAGCGTATTATGTCACCCGTCTTTTCACCGGCTGCAAATGATATTTCCATACGATAATTAGTGTCACCATGATATAAATAATAAGCATCGTATTCTTCGAGGTAAGTAAAATTATCTAAACCTACTTTTTCCGTGTCTGCTAAGGCGGTTCCCATATATTCCATAAGCACAGCTTCCATATTGTTACTGCTAATTTTTGTGCATCCGCAGTCCGGTTCCATTGCCCATTTATTATATGTTATAATAGCCAGTCTTTCCGCTTCTGTAGCGAACATTTCCTCAGCCCCACTACCGCAATAAAACAGATTATACAAATTAATCTTCTCAGGTTTATCATAAATTGAGCTTAGAAACTGATTTCGGATATTCATGTATTCACCGTTAAAAAACTCATCACCATTAAAGTAATCCAGTTCTTCCTTAGTCAATATAGTTGTCTTTGGACTGTTGCTTTCATTAGTATCTACTGAAGGGGAACAACCAATAAAGCTGCCGGTGAGAACTATTATAGCTATAAAAATCGAAAATAATTTATTAAATTTTTCTGCAAACATATTTCCTGCCTCCATATATTGAATTATTGCTATTGCAATGCAATGAACTAAAATTCAACCTTTTTCATAATATAAATTTATATGAATCAATCACAGATAAATATTATGCCCATTTTATTATGTCACATCGTTTAAAGCACCCATAAAAATCGGCATATTAAACTTGCTATCCACTATCATAAAGAAAAACGAGCGGTTTAAGTAAACGATCTTAGGTTCGGCGGGAGGGGCGGATTCCGCTTCCATTATTACAGCTGTAACAGCACCTGCCTTTGTGCCTCTTTTATCTGCTTCAATTCTTATCTATAAAAGGGTAACGCACCTCAAATTTAAGTGCTATACCCTTTTAAGTTGCTTATAATCTACTTTCGGGAACTATAATTTCTCTTCATCCATCATACCTTCTATAAATAAACTTTATTTAAATCACAAAAAGTTTCAAAATAATGTATTGAATGAATATATCACTCTTTAGGCGATGGCTTTTAAATAAACTAATCATCTTCTTTTTAATTATGATACACTTTTTTGAAATGCTTTCTTTATCTCTTTTATCTGTTTATGGAAATTACATTATTAATACCCCAGTCTCCATTATTTCTTTTGAAATTGGATTAGATTTATTAAAATCTGATGTTCTAAATGGTCTAGGTTCAATTCTATAATCAACTTTTCTTCTTATTCTCATTAACAGCATTGTATCTTCTATTGGATCCCCTACAAAATCATCACCGATAACTGCTACATCTATATCACTGTCTTTAGAAAAGTTACCTTTCACATATGATCCATATAAATATATGTTCTTTACATCTATTTCTTTTTGGATAAGTATGCCAAAGCTCCTTGCAATTTCTTCTGCTACTTCTCTACTACTGAAAGAAGCCATGTTCTCAACTCCTTTATCTTTTCAATATTTTTTATTGCATAGTCAAAATCACATTTATTGTAGAAAATTTGTTTATAATCCGGATATCTAACATTTATATTAAAGGTTGTGATCAAGTCCAAAGCATCTTTTTGTTCATCAGTTGTATCTAATC
>CAYXAT010000221.1:0-2213 GCA_964462065.1 uncultured Clostridiaceae bacterium
TGTTAAAATTGTATCGATACAATTTAGTTTAGTATTAGGTAAAAAGATAGACCCTAGAAATTTAATTAAGGTGATTTAGAATGAATTTCGATATAGAATTGAAAATAGAAGAAGGCCATGAAGACACTAAATATTTTCAAATATATTCACATATAAGAAACTTGATTTTAAACGGTGCCTTAGCCGGTGGAAGCAAGCTGCCGTCAATAAGAGCTCTGTCAAAAGATTTGGATGTAAACACACTTACGGTCATTAACGCATATAAGATGTTAGAAAAAGATAAACTTGTATATAAAAAAGAAGGCAGTGGGACCTACGTTCTGCCTCGAGATGAAGATGTTATAATAGGAGAAGAGCCTTTTTACTTCGAGCCGGGTGAGCTTGAGTTTGGATATAGTTACGGAGAAGATGTTATAGATTTTACTTCATCAGCACCTGATCCAAGACTTTTCCCAATCAAAGATTTTAAAAAAGTGATGGCTAAAGTCTTGGAAGTCGATGGAGCAAATGCATTTATGTATCATACAAGTACCGGGTATTTGCCTTTGAGAAAGGCATTGGGCCATTACTCAAAAACCTATGGAATAAGCTGTGATGAAGATGATATTTACATTGTTTCCGGTGCCCAACAGGGGATAGACGTAATATCGAAAGCTATGATAAAAACCGGCGATTATATTTTTGTAGAGTCTCCCACCTACAGTGGTGCAGTAGCAGTTTTTAAATCCAGGGGTGCTAAGATAATAGGAGTTCCTTTGCTGCCTGACGGTCCTGGGATAAAAGAGCTGGAAAGACTGGTAAAGCAGTTTAGGCCTGTTCTTTATTACGGGATGCCGAATTTTCAAAATCCCACCGGTTACACTTATTCGGATAGGAAAAAAAAGTATCTGCTTCTGCTGGCAAAGAAGTACGATTTTATGATTCTGGAGGATGATTATGCCGGTGACTTAAACTATTCTGCAACTGAAATATTGCCCCTCAAAGCTTTTGATACGGATAATCGGGTAATATATTTAAAAAGCTTTTCAAAAGTTTTCATGCCCGGATTGAGACTTGCATATTTAATAGTACCGGAAGAAATCAGAAGTAAGACAGCTGATGCAAAAATTGCTACGGATATATCAACCTCGGGACTTATGCAAAGAGTTCTTTGCGAATATATAAAAGAGGGAATTCTTGAAAAGCATATTAAATACCTAAGAAAAGAATTGGCCGTCAGATATTTGGAAATGATACGTGCTGTAAAACAACATATCAGAGGCGGAAGTTTGAACGAACCGAAAGGCGGCCTGAATCTGTGGATAAGGCTTCCCGAAGAAATTTCATCAGAAGAACTCTATAGAGGATGTTTGGAAGAGAAAGTTGTTATATCACCGGGGATTTTTTATAATAAAGATGAAATGGGTTTATCACATATGAGAATAAGTTTTTCCGGAGTGGATGCTGATAAGATTTGGGAGGGGGTATCCGTTATTGGGTTTGTTATTGAAAATATAAAGGGTAAAAAAAGAGGGTAAAACAAAGACAAACTCAATTGTTAACCAATGCAAGAAAATAGGTTGACAAATAAAAGCGGCAGCGTTATATTAATAGCATCATGTATTTATAAACGGCAGGAGGATTTTTATTTTGAAGTATAACGCAAAGGATATTACACTTATCGCTCTTTTTGTTGCTCTGATTACTATAGGTTCAAAAATCACCATACCTTCACCGATAGTACCTTTTACATTGCAGTGGATGTTTGTGGCTTTATCCGGTATTCTATTGGGTCCAAGATTAGCGCCCATGTCAATGATTGTATATACTTTTCTCGGTCTCATGGGATTACCTGTATTTACAAAAGGAGGAGGCATTTCTTATGTTTTATCTCCTACTTTCGGTTATCTTATTGGATTTATTATAGCCTCATATATTATTGGTAAATCGGTTGAAATTATGGGTAATAAAATTATCTTTTGGAGATTGATTGTTGCAATGGCTTTTTCTCTTTTAGTACTGTACACGATAGGTGTTATTTATATGTATTTTATATCAACGCTATATTTAGGTAAGTCATTGACATTTTATAATGCTGTATTGTATGGCGCATTGCTTTTCATTCCTACTGATATACTTTCCGCAACTTTTTGCTCCATATTGGGGGTCAAGATAGCCCGTCAAGTACGGACAATAGTGAATAATTAATAGACCCCGGCGGTCTATTTTTTTTA
>CAYXAT010000222.1:0-2206 GCA_964462065.1 uncultured Clostridiaceae bacterium
GATAGTCTGTTTTCTATAGGTGTACCTGTCATAACAATTCTAAATCGTGACTTTAAAGCCTTCGTTGCTTTTGTCTGCTTGGTTGATGGGTTTTTTATTGCCTGGGCTTCATCAAGTATCAAAGTGTTCCATTCCACATCCTTAAGCCATTCCAATTTTAAAAGCATGCCGTAAGTAGTGATAAATAGGTCTGTTTTATCATACTTTTTTATGTTTTCTTTTTCTAAATCTTTAGTTTCCGAGGTATGCAATATATAGTATTTCAATTTTGGCGCAAATCTTTCTATTTCCGTTTTCCAGTTACCGATGAGAGATGCAGGTATCACAAGAAGGGTCTTTTCCTCTCCCTTTATATTATTCAAAAGGGCAAGAGCTTGAATAGTTTTTCCGAGTCCCATATCATCTGCCAGGCAGGCGCCAAGTCCCATTTCTTTCATAAAATTAAGCCAACTAAGTCCTGTTTTCTGATAAGGTCGCAGTTTTGCCTTAAAATCTTTTTTGTATTTGACCGTTTTTATATAATCAGGCCTTATAAGATGTTTCAGCACAGACTCAAGCCATTCACCATTGGTTATTTCTAATTCAAAATCTTCTTCATCTATTTTTAACAGCTTTTCTCCGTTTAACTGAAATCTCATAGCATCTATTAAGTTAAAGTCCGCTTTTCCCATGAGTCTTTTCGCCTCTTCATATGCTTGCAATACTTCATCCAGCTTTTTATGATCTACTTCAACCCATTTCCCCTTTAAAAAAGCCAATCCTTCGGCTTCACTCAAAAGCCTTTTTATTTCGTCAGGGGCAATTGTTTCGCCACCTAAAGAGATCGCCGCATCAAAATCCATTATCGCATCATAACCCAAATGTGTCGGTGTTTTATCGCCTATATTTATTCGTATTCCTACAGAATTTGACCTATATTTCCACCAGTTAGGTATACGGCATAGTATGCCTGATTCTTCGTAGAGGGGGACTTCTTTTAAAAAGGTATAGGCTTCGGAAGATGTAAGGTTAATGGGGTAGAAAATTTCACCGTTTTCCACAAGCTCAGATACAAAGCGGCTTTTCATGGATGCTCTGTTTACTGTTGATAAGAGTTCAAGCATTTTTTTACTCTTGATACCGTAATCTGAAAGTGCATTTTTCAAGGGCAGATGCTTTGACTTTTTCCCTGCCTCGGCCTCAACTGAATAGGTAGCCATAAATGCAAAAGGGAAATCTTCGTTTTTATTCTCTACAAGATGAAAATAAATGCGCCCTGCAAGGTTTATATTTGAATTATAAGATTCAAAAAACTCTGCTACACTGCCTTTATAATCATGGATAGCCTTGGAGAAAGCCATGCTCAGTCTTCCCCATAAAGAATAAAGCCAATCCTTATCCAAATATTCTGAGCCAATCATATAAGGTGCTTTTTTTAGGTAACTTTTTATATCGTCATCCTCTAACTGCAAAACAGTTTTCTCACGAAGCATTTCCAAAAGCGGTTCCTTTGACAGATTCTTAACATAAAGTGAACATAGGTCTTGAACGAAGTATAAGGAATCAGAAATGCTTGTGTTATTATGAGAAAAACCCAAAAACAACAGACTTTTTTCGAAATCTCCAAGATACCGCTGATAGAATTCTTCTTGAAAGTCAATCTGCCTTTTATCTAAAAGTTCTTTAGTATCTTTATAAAATAAATCAAATAGTCCTTCTTTTTTCAGGGCTATATGCAATTCTTTTGTTACATCCATATAATTTGCCTTTCTACTTGCTGTTTGTACTTAGATATATTATAGCAATCTATTTTTCAAATAAACAGTAACCTAAACTTTTATAAAACTACTTGTTCCTCTATAAATTCATTATATTGGGATTATCCCTGCCTTCTGGAAGGGCAGAGTGGGGAAAGGCTGGGCATAAACAGGAAAAAAGTAGCCCACCACTAAGGATAGGCTACTATGTATCTTCAACAGGATCACCAACGTGCGTTTATGGTTCCGATGTCGGTTACCTGGCCGCTTTGGACGGTAATTCCTATTTTAGAGGGGTTGGAGCTTCCGACAATAAATAATTCATATGTGTTTGGAGCAAGGGCAAGAGCAAAAGACCCATCACTTTGTATTTCCGCCTGCAATGTCCAAGCGTCGGGATTATGGCTAAAGCCCGGCGGTAAAGCCATCACCAATTTTCCCGGTGATACCCCGGTTATTACACCCTTTAG
>CAYXAT010000223.1:0-2199 GCA_964462065.1 uncultured Clostridiaceae bacterium
TATAACTTTTGAGAGGAGAAGGGTATTTGAATATACTTTTAAACAAGCTTAAAGAAGTATCCTTATCTGTTTTACCGATAACTGTTTTGGTTGTTGTGTTAAACTTTACGTTAATCCCCATTGAAACTAATATGTTAATCCGGTTTTTAATTGGTGCATTTACTGTAATTATGGGATTGGGAATTTTTTTATTTGGTGCTCACATTGGTATTGTACAAATTGGGAGTCTAATGGGGGAAACAATTGCAAAGACAAATAATATGTATTTTGTAGGAGTTTTGGGCTTTATATTAGGCTTTCTTATTAACGTTGCCGAACCCGATTTACAAATCCTTGCCCACCAGGTTGGCTTAGCAACCGGTGGAGTTGTACCCGGTTTTTTATTTCTTATAGTTGTTTCTGTGGGTGTTGGGCTTATGGTTGCCATAGGCTTACTTAGAATACTTAAAGGTTATCCTTTGAATAGAATTTTTTCATTTTCTTATTTTATTATACTCATTCTTGGCTTATGGGCCTCGGAAGAATTCTTAGCCTTTTCGGTAGATGCTTCGGGTGCCACAACAGGCTCCATGACCACTCCGTTTATCCTGGCTTTGGGATATGGAGTTTCCCAGTTAAAAGGCGGTAAAACCATGGAAGAAGATAGCTTCGGCATGGTTGGCCTTGCATCTGCAGGTCCTATTATGGCTATTTTGGCTTTAGGCATAATTAAAAGATTAAAGCATCTCCAAAATTATATGGAAGCTGTTACACCGGATGTAGGAATATTTGCTCCTTATATTCGTGTTTTACCCCAACTGGTGAAAGAATCTATTTACACTATACTGCCCCTACTAATATTATTCTTAATTTTTAATAAGGCAAAGTTTAAGCTAACAAAGCGAAACAGAAATGCTATTTTAAAAGGACTTTTCTATTCATTTGTCGGGCTGGCTTTATTCTTAACAGGGGTAAATGCAGGTTTTATGGAAGTAGGAAGGGTTTTGGGGGAAAATATTGCAATTTTACACCCCCGACTTTTACCCGTTATAGGTTTTCTATTGGGGATGGTGGTGGTTTTGGCCGAGCCCGCCGTATATGTATTAACTGAACAAGTAGAGGATGTTACTTCAGGGCATATTAAAAGAAAAGCTATTTTAGCGGCTTTATCTATAGGTATTGCTTTTGCTGTTTGTATGTCTATGTTAAGGATAATGATACCTGCATTAAAACTATGGCACTTTTTGCTTCCCGGTTTTGCTTTAGCAGCTTTTTTATCTTATAAAGTACCACCGATTTTCGTTGGCATAGCTTATGATTCAGGGGGTGTGGCATCGGGGCCTATGACTGCAACTTTTGTCTTGGCTTTTGCACAAGGTGCCGCAAATGCTATACCGACTGCGAATGTACTTATAGATGGATTTGGTGTTATTGCAATGGTTGCGATGACCCCTTTAGTAGCTATACAAATACTTGGTATGTTATTTAAAATTAAGGCAAAAAAAGCGGAGGTTGTAAGTCATGAAGCCAATTAACAGTAACTATTTACTATTTTGTTGCATATTAGACTTTGGAAAAGGAAGTAAAGCCTTGGATTTATCAAAAGAATTGGACGGAACGGAAGGCACGATTTTTTTAGGAAAAGGCACTGTAAAAACCGAATGGCTGAATATATTGGGTGCTTATGAAATTAGAAAAGAAATTTTTATCACAATAATTGATGCGGAATCAGAAGATGCTTTTTATGAAGCAATGATAAATAAATTTAATCTGAATAAGCATCACAAAGGCATTGCTTTTTCAATGCCTCTTAAATATTTTTTAAATTCAAATAATCAAGAATTAAAAGCTAACCTTATAAAGAGAGGTGTTAATAAAATGGGTTATGAATGCATATTCACTATCGTAGATAAGGGTCTTTCAAATGATGTATTGGAAGCCGCTGAGTCGGCAGGTTCCACCGGAGGAACGGTTATTCACGGTAGAGGAACCGGCACAACAGAAAAAGCTTTGTTATTCAACATTAAGATTGAACCGGAAAAAGAAATTGTTATGATATTATCAAAATCAGAAGATACTGAATCTATAGTAAGCGCCATAAAAGAAAGGATAAATATTTGCGAGCCCGGAAAAGGTATTGTATTCGTTATGGATGTGAGCAGAACCTTAGGATTATATCAAAAACAATAGAAAGGATATCTAATCATAGATACCTTTCTA
>CAYXAT010000224.1:0-2135 GCA_964462065.1 uncultured Clostridiaceae bacterium
GAAAATCACTGTAACTTGAAATGTCGAATGTGAGCATTATATTTTATTTATATACCATAATACTCTTTAAGTATCTCATCAATCCTATTCTCCAAAGGTTTAATCTCTTCACCCTCAGCATCTTCACTGTGCATTTTAATAAGCTTTACCGCAATATCCTCAATTTCCCGACATTCCCCATAATCCGGCAACTTCAAATCCATAACGGTATTTGGGTAATAATCATATAACCCCGAACCCATCTTTTTTGCAAAAAGTTTAAAATAAAAATCGTATAGATTCGAATTTAACACTCCGAGCAGAAAATTGAGTGTATAATCCGTGGTATCTTCTTTTAAGACAAACGAATATACATCCGCACTGCAGAAATTCCCATCTTTATCTAATGCAAATCTGTTGATTTTGCTTTTAAAGGGATAAACAATTTTATCCTGTAAGAATAAACTTTCTTTTCGCCCCCACTGAAGCTGATGCCAAAGTCTCAGTCCCTTTTTACATTCTCTTCTTCTTTCCAGCTGTTCTTTATATTTATATATATGCATTATGCTGTTGGGGTATTTTAATGGTTCATCTATCAAATCAGAATATATCAGCTTGTAATCACTTTCTTTTATTCTATATCTCTCGACATGAGAGTTCTTTATCCAGGGTCTTAATATGAATTCCTCTATACCCAAAGACCTTGTCTTGTTTTCCTCCAATATAAAGGCTTTATCGCACCCGGTTATTATACCTTGAAAACTGTTAACTATATCGCCTAAACGCACTTTGCTTTTATCTTCTATTTTCCTTAATATTCCTTTTTTATCATCTGACAATAGAATCCATCTGTTATCTGAAAGGCTTTCCTGGCTTATGCAAAATATATCAAAGTTCTTCGAATCAATGCTTTTTAGCCTGCCATCGTTATATTTCCATACGTTAATATAGTTGCCGTGACTTTCATCAGAGGATATAATATAAATCGCCGTAGCCACACCGGCTCCGGGGAACATCTTTTCGCCATAAAAATCTATAATTTTTATTATCCTGCTATTATCCTTCAGATAACTCCTCAGATTCCTTCCTGTTGGGCTCTCCATAAAGTACCGTGAAGATATAAATGCTATTATCCCTTTATCTGCAGCAATCTCCAAAGCCCTTTGATAAAAACAATAATAGAGATCGGATTTATCATAAAATACTTCTTTGTATTCTTCCGATAGCCATTTTTTATACTCGATAGAAAGTTCCTTATGTCCTACATAGGGCGGATTCCCAATTATGTAATCAAACTTATTTGCCCAAAAACCCACTCTTTTTAAAATATCTTCGGTCTTTCCTCTATCCACATAATAGATTTCGTCTTCTTTTTTATTTCTCACGGTATATACGAGCCTGTATTCTCCAAGCTCCTCTGTTATCTCTTTGGTGTTGTAGTCATTTTCCCATCTAATTAAACTATCGCAATATATTATGTTAAAATCACCGTCATACTTAGACTTATCCTTGGTATTCAAACCAGCCTCACAGAGCCATAAGGCATTTTTATCAATATCGGCTCCGTATATGCAATGTTTTAACAAATGATAGTGCAAGTTCTCTTTTTGCCAATATTCTTCCCCTGTTATAACTTTGATTTCTTTATCTTTAAAAACTTCATAGGTCTTGGTACCATATAGTTCCCTCAGCCCAGGCAGTGCGGTTTTAAACTTTTCTTTTAAAACATCATAGGCTTTTAATAGAAAAAAACCCGCACCGCAAGCAGGATCCAATATTTTTATAAATGGATTATTTGTAACATCTGCTTTAGCAAGGGTCTCATCCAATATATGGTCTATAATAAAATCCGGTGTATAATACTTCCCATAGGCTCTTTTGATATTTCTATCCAAACTGTCTTGATAGTATTTGCCGGGAGTAAATTCTTTTTCTATGATTTTTAAGATATCTTCCACTATAATCACCTGCCAAAACCTCTTATATTTATTATATAATATAAGGCGTTGTTATCATAGTGTTTATAATAGGTTTGCCTAAGAAAATGATTTTTCTTAAACCTTTTTTAAAATATTAAAATAAGTTATAATTAGGTTAGTAAACTATGAAAGGAGCAGGATTATGGGGAAAAATATTAATATCGATTGGAGCCAATT
>CAYXAT010000225.1:0-1246 GCA_964462065.1 uncultured Clostridiaceae bacterium
TAAAAGGAAGGACTTACAAAATGATAGCAGAGGAACTTTATTTAAGCGAAAATACCGTGAAAACCCATGTAAAAAATATATATTCTAAGTTACAGGTAAAGAGTAAAGTTGAACTTATGGGATTAATGGTAGATAAGTAGGGTTCAAGTATAATAAAATCGTTTTATCATCCAATCCGAGCTAAAAAGGCACCTCACCCAAAAAGGGTGAGGTGTTTTGTTCTTAAATCACCCTTTATAGGTGAAGATTATACTTTAAAAATAGATTAAGGTATATTTGGGGCTTTTATTTAAACTACATTAGTTCATAGATTAAAAAATATTGATCAAATTTTTAAGGAGGAGGGCGTAACCAATCTTTTAGAAAAGATGAAAATCAGGAGAAGAAAATAAAAAGATAGAGGAGAGAAAGAAATGAAAAAATATTTGTCGCTGCTTATCATACTAACTATTATTTTTGGTCTGGTGAACGGATTTGCATTAACAGTTTCCGCAGATGAAGATTACCAATGGGTCTTAGTTGAGACACATTATTTTCCGATACCTCCTGAAAACAACGAAGGAGGTGGCCTCTGGAGCTGTAAAAGCAGTTTGGGGAATAACACAGCAGAATTAGAATCAATTATAAATGATCCTTACGACAATAAAAATTATAGTAATCTTCATGCTATGTATAGGTGGAGCGATTTACCTCAAGTCATACAGCCAAACGGAAGGTTAGTTGTAAAGGTAGAACAGGAAGCAATAAATAGAATATTTGGTAATAGGACAGATATTCTTTATCCTTATATGAAAATGGATGCACCTGATCTTGAGATGGGTTATGGAACAGCAAGCAGTGAAGATGCAAAAATTATTCTTCCTAACGGGACAGAAGAAAGGTATGCCAAATTTGGTTATGGCGGGCATGAGCTGCTGCAAGGCAACTGCACATTTGATATGGTAATTGGAGATTTCGGAAAAGGTTTTTCGGAGAATCAAAGAAAAGGTGTTTATGTTGGTTTTTATGGCTTGAAGAAATTAATGGGAGTCAGGTATGTATATGAATGGCAGAAAAAAAGCTATGGCACAAGTGTACCGGCAGTGACTACACCTGATGCAGCAAGCCAATTTCCCAAAGAAACCGTTATAAACATAGTATCAACACAGTCCTCACAGCCCCCGCAGCCCCCGGCTCCTAACCAGGTATTGGAAGGTTGGAGCCACACAGCGGATGTAATGCTTGATTATAGTGGATATTTCAAAGT
>CAYXAT010000225.1:1256-2107 GCA_964462065.1 uncultured Clostridiaceae bacterium
TTCGGAGAATCAAAGAAAAGGTGTTTATGTTGGCTTCTACGGCGTGAAAAAATTAATGGGAGTTAGGTATGTATATGAATGGCAGAAAAAGGGCTATGGCATAAGCGTCCCGGCAGTGACTATACCTGATACAACAAGCCAATTTCCTCAGGAGACCATTATAAACATAGTATCAACACAGTCCTCGCAGCCCACGCAGCTTCCGCAGCAACCGGCACCATCAACTCCTAATCAAGTTTTGGAAGGATGGAGCCACACAGCGGATGTAATGCTTGATTATAGTGGATATTTCAAAGTGCAGTATTATGATTATTCAGGAAGACATGAAACGAGGGAATTAACTTTTGCTAGCAGCAGGGGTACACCAATAATACAAAGAGCAGAACGGGGCAATTATAATGAAAATAATCTGGGAACCGGATGGTTTTCAGGGAATCAAAATACAATGCCCAATGGCATGAATAAGGCCTCCAAGATTTGGGGTTACTTTAAAGCACCGGAAACAGGTTCTTATAAATTCGGCTCTTTTTCTGATGACGGCGCATATGGTTATATAGTTGCAAATGGTACAAAAGCTGAATTTGTCGATGACTGGAGAATTGCCGGGCCCAATTATAGAAGTAACAATGAATCATTTAATTTGAAAAAAGACGGATACTATCCTATTTATTTAGAATGGTTTGAAGGAATGCCAACAGAAACTGCATCTATTTTCAGTTATAAATTGAATGACTCGGACTGGAAGGATGTGGGGATGGAAATGTATCCTAGCGTTTCCAACACTCCCGGAGAAATAGCAGCAGAATATTTTGAACCGCCAAAAACACCGCAAGAAGTCCAAAACCCTGTTA
>CAYXAT010000226.1:0-2072 GCA_964462065.1 uncultured Clostridiaceae bacterium
CCGTTGTTTTTAGGTTATCTAAAGCGTCCCGTCAGATTAGAAAGGTTTTAATATTCTTATAACATTCCGTTCCATAAAAAACGTGGAGCGGACTGAAACGTAATTTCCATAGCCCATGTTCGACTGGCAGTTAATAATATTACAGCGTGAATAGAAATCATTTTTTTCACGCTAATATAATGATGGTATCCGAAGCTGCTTTATCGGCAGCAGAGCTCAAAGGTAGCAATGATACACTTTTGAATAAACTTAAGGTTGATGAAGTACTATAAAACAACCTCTCTATTAGTATTACTAAATAATAGCATATGGTTAAATTGTTCAATAAACTCCCTAAAAGTCACAATTGATATTTGTTGGCACTTCCTACTATGTTTTTCGCATTTATAATCGAAGGTTATGCCGGTTAAGGATTTTCATTGCTAGGTGAAAAATCAAAGATTGCTCTTGTCTATTCACCAAGAAATGGTATAATAAATACAAAGGGCGTTATAACGCACACTATGGACGTTAACTCATTATGAAGAGGTGATTGTTTGGAAGACATAAATGTAATTGTCTCTAACAATTTAAAAGAAATACGGGAGGATCGCAAATTAAGCCTTGATAAACTATCGGAAATTACCGATGTCAGTAAGAGTATGCTTGGGCAAATCGAAAGATTGGAGTCAAGCCCTTCTATTCAAACACTGTGGAAAATTGCAAAAGGTTTAAAAATTCCCTTTACTACATTATTAGACCCTAAAAAATCCGATATTGTCTTGGTGAAGAAAGAAAATATATCTCCCATTGTAGGCGATGAAGGCAGATTTAGAATATATCCGATTTTTCCTTTTGATGAAAAAAACCGCTTTGAAATATTAGATATCGAGCTTGATCCCGGCACATCCTCATTTTCAGAACCGCACGAAGACAATACAGAGGAATTTGTTATAGTATATGACGGTGAATTTACCCTAAAAACGAACGGCAATCAATATACAATAAAGGTCGGTAACTCTATAAGGTATCGTAGTGACAGGGAACATTCTTATCACAATTTAAGTAAGAACCTAACAAAAGTAACCATGATAATTTATTACCCAATCTTATAGTTTTAAAACCTAAACATGATTATATCGTTGCTGCTAAGATCACCTAAACAAGCTACGTAAACTATATTATATAAGGAGAGATTTATATGAGTGAAACTCAAAGAATCGAAAAATCCAGGCTAGAATATATTAATTCAAAGCCTTCCATATGCTATGAAAGGGCAAGGATTTGGACAAAATCTCATAAAGAAACAGAAGGTGAGCCAACCATAATAAGAAGGGCAAAGGCTTTTTTTGCAGCTTGTGAAGAGCTCCCGGTAAATATTTACGATGGAGAATTAATAGTTGGTACTGCAGGAAACTTTAGAAAAACAGGAATACTGACTCCTGAGTTTTCTTGGACGTGGGTTGATAAAGAGATGGATACCTTCGATAAGCGGCCTCAAGATCCTTATTATATGACAAAAGAGCAAATTGATTATGTCCGTAAAGAAATTTTCCCTTACTGGAAAGGCAAGTCTTTAGAAGAGAGTTTCTTAAAACAATTACCAAAAGATACTGCTATGCTTACCATAGACACAGGTATAATTGATAATGATTCTAAATGGCGACAAGCAGTAGGTGAAATTACCCCTGACTATCAAGATACATTATTTGCAAAAGGTTATAGCGGTATTATAAAAGAAGCTGAAGAACAATTAGAAAAACTAAGAGCAGTTTCTTTCGAAAACATAGAAAAAATGAACTTTTACGAATCATTAATAATAGTATCCAATGGAATTATAACCTTGTCAAATAGATATAGTGATAAAGCCAAAAAATTGGCTGCTTTAGTAAAAGATACAGAACGTAAAAAGGAACTTTTAAAAATCTCTGATATATGCAAAAGTGTCCCAAAATACCCTCCAAACACATTTCATGAGGCTGCCCAATTTATGTGGTTTGTTCAATTAGGCGCAATAATCTCCGAAAACCCTCTAGCTCTTAATCCCGGACGCTTTGATCAATATATGTACCCCTACTATAAAAATGATATTG
>CAYXAT010000227.1:0-2060 GCA_964462065.1 uncultured Clostridiaceae bacterium
TTACTACTTTGATAATGATATTTAAAAAGGCAATAAGTAAAACAATATTAAGATATCTTAATATTGTTTGTGGCATGGTTATCATTTTTTACGGTTTAAAATTGGGTTATAGCTTTATTTCTTTGTTTTAGCAATTTATATGCTGTTTTCATCGCAGTCAGTAACCATCACACTTTATATAAAGCAGGTGCTATAAGTCGTTCTGTACTATGTAAATAGATTATTATCTAAAGTCAATAACCTCTATATCAAAACTTTTAATAATATCTTTTATTTTTTCTATATCCTTTTCATCGGGAGCAGTATATAAGTTTTTATATTTTGATAAGCCTAAATTATCATACTTATAGTTTCCTAAAGAATGATAGGGTAGTATTTCAATTTTAGCGGAAGGAATATTTTTGCTTATAAACCGTGCTGTCTTTGTTATGTTCTGTTCACTATCATTTATATTTTTTATGAGAGGTATTCTAATAACAGTTTCTTTATCTAATTTCCCTATGTTAATTATATTATTGAGTATAGTTTCATTATTACATCCGGTATAATGCTTATGAATTTTTCCATCCATATGTTTTATATCTATAAAGATGAAATCGAGCTTTTCAAAAATGTCTTTTAAGTCGTCCCAATTGAAATAACCACTGGTTTCAATGGTTTGATGGATACCCATATCATAAAAATAGTATACCAGGTTCCTTAAAAATTCTACTTGGCAGGTGGGTTCTCCACCTGAAAAAGTGATACCGCCATTTGAATATCTATAAAAAATCATCTGTCGTTTTACTTCATCTAAAATCTCACCAACAGTTATTTTTTTAGCATATTTACCGGGATTCATATCCCAACTCTCCGGATTACAACACCATTTACAGCGGAGAGGGCATCCGGACATAAATATTGTAGACCGGATACCTTCACCATCATTTACAGAAAAGTGCTGCACCTGGAATACTGTGCCTGCTACACTTTTTACCATAGTATTAATACTCCTTATAAATTATCATGTTCTGTACGAGCGATTATCGCCTCTTGCATTTCTTTTGAAAGATTCACAAATTGAGTGCTATAACCTGCAACCCTTACTAATAGGTCTTTATAATTTTCGGGATTTTTTTGGGCTTTTCTCAGAATTTCAGTTGATACTGTGTTGAATTGTACATGGAAAGCACCTAAAGAGAAAAAAGCTTGAATAAGGGAACCAAGATTTCTCAGTCCTCTTTTAGTTTTAAGGAGCTCTTGGTTTAATCGCAGATTTAATAGGGTGCCTCCTGTATGGACATCATGATTTACTTTTGCTGCAGACCTCATAGCAGCCAAAGGAGTATTTGTATCACTGCCGGCAAAAGGCGAAACACCTTCAGTTAAAGGTGCTTTGGATTTTCTGCCACAAGGCAAGGCACCGATAACTTTACCCATGGGCACATAATTGGATATACCCATAAAAGCCGTATTAAAATGAGAACCAAAAATATCTTTGTATTTACGAACTTCTCTATAATAGTGATTAGATATTTCTATTGCCAGCGAATCAACATAATCATCATCATTTCCATATTTGGGTGCGTTAAGAGCTAATCCCCTTAAACTATCATAACCGACCCAATCTCCGTCTAAGGCTTTATTGAGCTCATCCATTGTTGTTACTTTATCTTCAAACACAAGTTTTTTAATAGCTGCCAAGCCATTAGCAACTACACCGAGTCCGATGCCTGTTAATACAGGACCCACATTATATTTAGCCCCACCTTTGCTCAAATCTTTGCCTTTTTCCATACATCCTTCTACACAAGTAGATAAAAAGGGCCGGGGAACCAATTCAGTATGAAGTTTTTGTGCAACGATAGTACCGATTACGGAATGCTTTATCAGATTATCAAATTGTTTGTAGAAGGCACTTTTGACTTCTTCAAAGTTTTTGAACTCATTAGGTGGGACTTCCGTTAAACCCATTAATTCTCCCGTCAAGCGGCTTTTTCCTTGGTTTATTGCATATTCCAAAGCGGCACCAAAGTTAATATTCACGGCTGCAGTCCATTCACCTGTTTTTCTGAAATGAG
>CAYXAT010000228.1:0-2033 GCA_964462065.1 uncultured Clostridiaceae bacterium
GTGCGTTGTTGCCATTCGCGGACGACCACAGGTCGTCCCTACAAGTGTGTCGATATAAATGTGTCAATCTATATAAGTACTTTTATGCATTGGGGGAGGAGTTGGTATTCTGCTTCTATGGTTCCCGGTTGTTCTCCATCCAATTCTACCAAGGCTTTTTCCATGCTCGTTACTTTAATGTTTTTCCCCGTATATCTTTTTATTTTATGATAGGATAAATGAGTTCCTTTATAAATCTTGGGGAAGTTCTGTAACAGTTCAAGCTTGCTAAAATCTCCTAAAACTATTATGTCAAATACTCCGTCGTCTATTTTGGCTAACGGGGCAATTTCCATACCGCCTCCGAAATATCTACCATTTGCAACTACTATGCTGTTTAATCTTTCATTTATTATTATTTCATCATCAATTGTGATGTTAAAATTCTTATTCTTATACACTACTATTGTACTTAGTGTTCCTATTAAAAAGGATAAGAAACCTTTTAGGGCTTTTGAATTTTTGTTCACCCTATAGGTTGTCTCACCGCCTATACCTACATCGGAAACATTTAAGAAATATCTTGTAACCTTATCACCGGAATACAGTACAAAGTCACACTTGCCCACATCACAGATAACGGGTTTTTTATTCTTTAATGCACTTATCAGGTTTTCTACGGAATTCTCTATTCCGAAGGTTCTTATAAAGTCACAGCCTGTCCCTCGTGAAAATACGGATATGCAAGCATTTTCATTTACCTTATTTCCGTTTTCATCAAAGAATCCGTTTAGCACCTCATTCATAGTTCCATCCCCGCCGACAGATACTATAATTTCATACCCGTTTTCCAAGGCATTCTTCGATATTTCAATTGCGTGCAAAGGATATTTTGTATATTCCACATCGATTTCAATTCCTGAATCTCTAATCGTTTTCTCAAATTTAGGCCATTCTTTGCCTGTTCTGCCGTTTGATGATATTGGGTTTACTATAGCAAGAATTCTCTCTTTCATTTACATTGCCCCCAAATATATTTTCTTTTTGTCTATCCTTGCAGCATTAATTTAAGAACGGAATTCAGTCAGTTATATCTCCATTATTATAGGTAATATCATGGGATTTCTCTTTGTTTTTTCATAAATGAAGTTTCTAAGATTATCTTTGATATAGGATTTTATGGTGCTCCACTCGGTTGTCTTCTTCTCTTCACATTTTATTAGGGCTTCTTTTATAACTAATCTTGCTTCTTCCATAAGGTCTTCGGATTCTCTTACGTATACAAAGCCCCTTGATATAATGTCCGGTCCGGCAATTACCAGCCCTGATTCTTTGCTTATGGTAACCACTACTACAATAAGTCCGTCAGATGAGAGGTGTTTCCTATCCCTGAGTACGATATTACCCACGTCACCTACTCCCAATCCGTCTACTAAAACTTTTCCCGCCATTACCGACGATGCAAGTCTTGCGCTGTCTTTAGAGAGCTCTACAACTGACCCGTTATCCAAGACGAATATATTATCTTTTGATACTCCCATCTCTTCCGCTAACTTGGCATGCTGTACCAAATGTCTGTATTCACCGTGTACCGGTATAAAATACTTCGGTTTTACCAATGCCTGCATGAGCTTCAGCTCTTCCTGATAGGCGTGGCCGGATACATGGACGTCTGCCAAGGCTTCGTAAATTACATTTGCGCCTTTTTTAAACAATTGATTTATTACTCTTAAAACCAATTTCTCATTGCCGGGTATGGGAGTTGCAGATATTATCACCGTATCTCCCGGGGTTATTTCTACTTTTCTGTGGTCTGAGTTAGCCATTCTGGTCAATGCAGACATAGCCTCGCCCTGACTTCCCGTTGTTATTATAGTTATTCTATCAGCAGGATATTTATCAATCATATCTATATCAATAGTTATGTTTTCAGGTATATCTAAATAACCGATTTCAGTAGCAACACCAATTACATTAACCATGCTGCGTCCCGAAATGGCGACCTTTCTGCCGCACATGGCGGAAGCGTTTATAACTTGCTGAATACGATGAAT
>CAYXAT010000229.1:0-2019 GCA_964462065.1 uncultured Clostridiaceae bacterium
TAGTATCAGTTGAATTTGTAGGTGAAACAAGAATTTCACCGGATTCATTAAATGTCACTACACTGATTTCAAGGTTCATTCTGTCTTCAAATTTATTTAGAAAATCATCAGTAACGGATTTTAATGCTTGTATTTTTGGTTTGCTTGTTCCATTATGCATGGTAGTTTCACTCATACTGCCGGAAATATCCAAGACAAAAGTCAATGAACCTGAGATATCCTCAGTCATTGGTCTATCATCAGTCCTGTAGAAAAGCACTTTTGCAGGATCCCTGGTGGTCCCCCTGTCTATTATCTGAAGACTATTCAAGGCTTCTATTTCCGTAATCATTTCATTCTTTTTGCCTTTCATATCTTCAGCAATCAAAGTGAGTTGTACAAGGTTATCCGTATTACCTTCTGTCAGCTTCCTGAGTGTAATATCATAAATAGTATTTGTAGATTTGATTAATCTTTCAACTATATAAAAATAGTTTTCTGAATCATCTTCATTGTAAATAAAATTCCGCAACTCTTTTCCGTCTTTACTTAAAACAACGAAACTCCATCCTTTATACTTTTCTTCCACAGCTTTTTTAAAATCAGTGAGTCTGCCTTTACTTAACATATAACTTTCATCAACTGTTAAAGTGGTGATATCATTTTCAAAATCGTAGATATTATCTTTAAAAACATCATCAATAGACTGATGCAAAAACATTGAACTGGTAGTTCTTATCTGTCTGATAATTTTTTGCATGGATACTCTTACATCAACCTGAGATATATACTCGTCATTCACATATGCATGGGATTTTTGACCTATATTCAACATGGAGAAGATTACCATTGTAGATATTCCTAATAATGCCACTGTCAATAATACTTCAATGAGGGTAAAGCCTTTTTTAAATCTGGATTCCATAACAATTCTCCTCACTTCTCAATCCATTTTTGGAGTTCCGGATAATCAACCGGAAAAGACATTTGTAATGTTTTACTTTTTGTACCGCTATTAATGATGCCGGTTGAAGTGATTATAATAGCAGTTTTTTCATTGTTTATTTCAACCTGCACCTCTGCTATGTCGCCATTTTCGCCGATAGAGACATTATCAGGTCCCAACTTTGTAATGCTTCCGCTTTTCAACTTTTCCAGTAAATCCTCTGACGCCGTATCAGTGTATAATGATGCAAAGCCCAATTCAATACCGGAGAACGCCACATAATGTGCAATCATATTATCTTTATAGGTCGTTATTTGCCTGGTATTTGTAGTTGTAATAAACAAAGCAGACATAACCAATATGGATAAAGTTAGAAACACAATTAATACAAATACTAAAGCAGCGCCATTGTTTGATTTTAATATATCCCAAATTTTATGCATTGTAACCACCCTTACCTAAAATACCAAGGTCCTGAAATACCAGACGATAATTTGCTCACCCCATAATGATGTAATTAAAAATGCGATATTTATAAAGGGTCCGAAAGGAATAGCATCCTTTCTCCCTTTCTTTCCCGACAAGAGCAGATATAAGGAAAATACCGCTCCAATAAGGAAGGATAAAAATATATGTAAAAACGTTTTTTTCAATCCTAATATAAAACCCAATACAGAGACCAGTTTTATATCTCCGCCGCCCATAGCACCTTTGGAAACTATGGCGATAAGGAGAAACAACAAGAATCCGGTTAAAAGTCCGAATATACTGTCCCGAATACTTATGTTTGTGTTATATATATAATATGTTGCAGCCTTGTATATGACAGTAAGGATTAATATCGAAGCCACCAAGCCGTCAGGTATTGTCTGGGTTTGATAATCAATCATACTGATGACAATCAAAATGCTAATTATAATACAATAAAAAACAAAACTAAAGTCCAGTCCAAAATAATAAAATAATAATAAATATATTAGTCCGTTTAATAATTCTATAAAAGGGTATCGGGGGGAGATTACTCCCCCGCAATATCTGCATTTTCCCTTAAGGGATAAATAACTAAGTACGGGTATCAAATCATACCATTTCAA
>CAYXAT010000230.1:0-2014 GCA_964462065.1 uncultured Clostridiaceae bacterium
TTATCTATCATATAGCCTTTCAATATGCCTTTTTCTATAAGAATATTTTTCTTTGCAGGCTCTCCTTCATCATCTATGTTAATTGAACCCCAAGCATTGGGTATAGTACCGTCATCTATAGCTGTTACTTTATCCGATGCGATTTTTTGTCCAAGTTTGTTTGCAAATTCAGAATTACCTTTTGCGACTGATGTAGCCTCTAAAGAATGGCCGCAGGCTTCATGAAATATTACCCCCCCGAAGCCGCCATCGATGGCAACAGGCATTTCTCCCGAAGGACAAAGCGGTGCATGGAGCATTGTAACCGCTACCCTGGAAGCCTTTTTTCCGCTTTCAATCGTATCGATTTCATCATATATTTCAAAGCCTTTGCTTCTTCCCACAGATTCATAACCCGTTTGATTTTCCTTACCGTCACCGGCAATGGCCTGAACAGTAAATCTAGACCTTATCCTTCTGTCCTCAGTGATTAGACCTTCACTGTTTGCTATTAAAACCTTTTGATCCACCTCCATATGGCTGCCCATAACCTGCAGAATTTCGCTGCTGTAATCCTTCGCAGCTTTATATGCCTCTTTTAATTTTGACACCTTTTTATCAATAAAAACCCCTTTTGGCACATAATAAACGGGGTGGATATTCGTGTTCACTCTTTCAATAATGTTTACGGGAACACAGACACCGACTTCTCCTAATGCAAGGGCTGCATCCCTTGCGGTTTTTAACAATCCCTCCCGAGAGGCATCATTTGTATAGGCATAAATACTTCTCAGGTCTTTGAATATTCTGATGCCCACACCAAAATCTCTACCGGAAACAGCAGTTTCTATCAGTCCGTTTACCAGACCCAAGGAACTCCTGAATGTATCTTCCGTAAAAACCTCGGCAAAATCTCCGCCGGTAGAAAGGGCTGTACCTAATATATCTATGATTATATCTTTTCCAATCAATTCTTCCCCTCCTCTTAAGCTAATGGAATTTTCTGTTCTTTTCAAGATTATATCACAATGCAATGTTATTATATGTTATATTTAAAAAAATATATTAAATGCCATAGATTCAATGGAGTATGATCACAGTTAAACCCCGGGATAAAATGCGATTCACTGGAAAACTCAGTAAAACTGTTGTATATTAATAAAAACCCGTGGAAACAATAAAAATAATAAATTCGGCTGACTAATTTAACCGAAAACACTTATAAATAAAGATTTTCTACAAAATATTGAGATTGATATAAAAAGTGATTAAGCCTATAATTGTTTAAGAATTAAAAATAAGAGGTGTTATCAATGGAAACAGTGACTTCCGACGATGAAGACAGTAGTAACTATATACTGAAATTATGGAAGTATAAAAAAGAAATTTCAATCAACATCGTCGAAAAAGGAGTTAAGATTGGTTATATTGAGGGTATATTGTTAGACGTAGACAATATACTAAACGAATTAAAAAGCGAAGAAGCGCTTAAAATTCTTGAATTCACAGACAAAGAAGATGAAGAAGAGGTAAAAAACTTTTATCTTCAGGTATTATCTAAAAATGATTACGAGGCAAAAGCTTTCTATATCACAGAACTTTTTATTGAAAAAGAATATAGAGGCAAAGGTATAGGAAGCAAAATATTCGAAGTCTTACCCCGATTCCTTAAAAAGATTGATTTGGACATAACATGTATATACCTTATGCCGGGACCTTTGGAAAGAGTCAACGGCACAGTAAAGTATATTATGAATCCAAAAGACAAGCAAATGGTAGCTTTAAAAAATAAACTGATAAAGTTTTATGAATCTGTAGGATTTAAAAGAATTGGCCAAACTGATTTCTTTATAGAAAAAATTTCTTAATACTGATAATAATAAGTGAAACCTGCTTTTGACAAAGCGGGTTTTTGCTTTTTTCATTACAAAAAAGATACATTATCATTTAATACTTTTTATGTTATACTGAAAAAAACATTGTCTGAGTATTAAACTATGGAGGTTCATATGAATAGAATAGATGAGAGAGACAC
>CAYXAT010000231.1:0-1986 GCA_964462065.1 uncultured Clostridiaceae bacterium
GGCATTACATTCGTTCTTTTATAGCAATCCTGTAACCTATCTATATCTCTTTCGAACATATTATAATAGGCCATAAGATGTAAGCTGAGAGTTATCGGCTGAGCTTTTTGCATATGAGTATAACCGGGCATTGCAACATTATCATTTTCTTCAGCTTTGCTTTGCAGCAAATGGCACAGCCTTTTTAGAAGTATTATTATTTCATTTATCTCTTCTTTTAAATACATTCTGATATCTAAAGCCACCTGGTCATTCCTGCTTCTCCCCGTGTGAAGCTTCTTGCCGCTTTCTCCAATTCTTTCTGTCAGGAGGCTTTCAATATTCATATGAATATCTTCAGCCTCTTCTTTAAAATTTATTTTCCCTTCTTCAAAGTCCTTTTGTATGTCCTTTAAGCCCAGAATAATTATATCTGCTTCACCTTTATCAATTATGCCTTGGTTCCCGAGCATTCTTGCATGAGCTATGCTTCCTCTGATATCCTCTTTATACAATCTATAGTCAAACTTGATTGAATTCTGAAATTCATCGACGAACTTACTTGTATTTTTTCCAAATCTTCCGCCCCAGAGTTTCATATAGCCTTTCTGCTCGGTTTTGTGAGCATTTCCTCCGTGTTTTTTTTGTTCATTATCGCTCTGACGGCAAGGGGTAACCCAAAAAGATTTATAAATCCTTCCGAATCTTTTTGATTATATACTTCATCCTCGCCAAAGGTTGCATATTCCTCATTATATAAAGAATACTTTGATTTTGAGCCAACATTTATACAAGAACCTTTATAAAGCTTTAATTTAACCACTCCTGTAACACATTCCTGAGTGATATCAACAAAAGCATCCAAGGCTTCTTTCAGCGGTGTAAACCAAAGTCCGTCATATACTAACTGAGCATACTTCTGTGCCGCCAAATCTTTAAACTGCATTGTATTTCTATCCAAAGTGAGATATTCCAATTCTTTATGGGCTGCATAAAGTAAAGTTCCGCCGGGAGTTTCATATACACCCCTTGATTTCATTCCCACTAACCTGTTTTCAACCATATCGTTAATGCCTATTCCATTTTTCCCGCCTATGATATTCAACTTTTCTAAAAGTTCCAACGGTTCATGATAGGTTCCGTCTATAGTTATGGGAATGCCCTTTTCAAAACCGATCTCCAAATAGAATGGTTTATCCGGTGCCTCCTCCGGCGGTGTTGTCATCATATACATATCTATATTGTGTTCTTTCCAAGGGTCTTCCAAATCTCCGCCTTCGTGGCTGAGGTGCCAAAGATTTCTATCCATGCTGTAGGGTTTGGCTTTGGTAACGGGAATAGGTATCCCCCGTTTTTCGGCATAATCAATTGCATCTTCCCTGGATTTTATATCCCAAATCCTCCAAGGCGCGATAATTTTTATATCGGGTCTCATTGCCTTTATAGAAAGTTCAAAACGAACTTGATCGTTTCCTTTACCAGTACATCCGTGAGCTATGTAATTCGCTCCTTCTTTTTCTGCTGTTTCCACAAGTTTTTTTGCAATTAGAGGTCTTGCAAAAGAAGTACCCAACAGATATCTTCCCTCGTAAACAGCACCTGCCTTTAGTGTGGGAAAAACGTAATTTTCAACGAATTCTTTTTTTACATCCTCCACATACACTTTAGAAGCTCCGCTGTTTAAAGCCTTTTCTTTCAGCTCAATGGGATCATCTCCCTGACCCACATCCACACAGCAGGCGATTACTTCAAAATCGTAGTTTTCCATAAGCCAAGGAATAATAACCGATGTATCCAGACCGCCGGAATAAGCTAAAACTATTTTTTCTTTTACTGACTTCATTTTATCGTCTCCTCATTTTTAATAACTGATAATAATTATACTTACATCTTTATATTTATGCAAGTATAATTTATAATATTTTTAAATATTTATGCATTATTGCAATTATTAAAGGAATTTACTCTATATAAGTTAAACTGAAAAGTAATTATAGCCTTCGATTT
>CAYXAT010000232.1:0-1980 GCA_964462065.1 uncultured Clostridiaceae bacterium
TTTACTTGTAGGAATTCTTCCCTTGACTTTGGTTTTCTTAGGCACATATCTTTTAAAGCGGCATCCGAAAATACAATATAAGCAGGCATCCTTTGTTCTTTGGCAATTTTGCTTCTCAATGAGCGAAGTCTTTCGAATAATTCTTCATCTATGTTATTGTCTGACTTATCTGTTTTAGATTTGGTTTTATCCACTCTGCTTTCATCTTTATAATATTTTTGCATTTTCATACTGATTCTGCAATTGCCAAAAAGTATTTCTCCCGCTTTTTGTTTTAGCTGAATTATCGGATACTCGTCATTAGTTACAACTAAATACTCCTGCAATAATAAATAGTTAATAGTATCCCGGACCGTGTTTTCGGGAACTCCGGACATTAATCCATAGGTTGATATTTTATCAAACCCGCTCCTTACAACTCTCTGATTTTTACTACCTCTGAGTATATCAATAATCATCTTTGCACCAAAGCGCTCTCCTGTTCTTTTTATACAAGACATTATCATCTGTGCCTCAACTGTTACATCCTTTTCCTCAAAATTCGTCTTGCAATTTGAACAGTTACCACAATAATTTGGAGACTGTTCACCAAAATAATTAAGTATATACTGTCTTAGACAATCATTGGTATGGCAATAAAAAGTCATTATTTTTAATAACTCCCGGTCCTTTTCTTTTATTGCTTCAATTGTCTCACTATCTAAATTTTCATTTCCGTTTGAGTTTTCTATAAGTAGTCTGTTTATAGCCACATCCTTGCCACCGTATAATATGATACATTCCGCAGGTTCACCGTCTCGTCCGGCCCTACCGGCTTCCTGATAGTAGCTTTCTATGTTCTTCGGCATATTATAGTGGATTATATAAGATATATCTGATTTGTCGATACCCATACCAAAAGCGTTTGTAGCGACCATTATTTTCGCTCTATCATATATAAATGATTCCTGGTTTTTTCTCCTATCTTCATCGGTAAGCCCTGCATGGTAAGAAACAGTGGCGTAACCCAAGTCGTTTAAATTGCTGCATAGTATATCGACGGTTTTCCTTGTTGAGCAATAAATAATCCCGCATTTACCTTTGTTTTTTTCTACATATTCCTTTAAAACAAAAAACTTGTTTTTGGGCTTCTGGACGGAAAAGGATAAGTTTTTCCTATCAAAACCCGTCGTAATCACATATGGATCGTTTAAACCTAACTTTAAGATAATATCTTCTCTCACATGGGGAGTTGCCGTTGCGGTAAAAGCTGATATTACAGGTCTAGATTTCAACTTGCCTATAAATTCAGGTATTTTTAAGTAACTGGGCCTAAAATCCTGTCCCCATTGAGATACACAATGAGCCTCATCTACTGTAATCATTGATATATCAGCATCTACCGAAAAATCAATAAACTCTTTGGTTTCCAGTCTTTCAGGGGCTACATATATTATTTTGTATTTACCGTCTTTTGCATTTTGTATTGCTTTATTGTATTGGGTAAAATTTAAAGAACTATTAATATATGCTGCGCTTATTCCGTTTTGATTAAGAGAGCCGACCTGATCTTTCATTAATGAAATCAACGGGGAAAT
This sequence comes from uncultured Clostridiaceae bacterium, assembly GCA_964462065.1. Classification (GTDB taxonomy): domain Bacteria; phylum Bacillota; class Clostridia; order Lutisporales; family Lutisporaceae; genus JAAYKT01. The sequence continues at coordinate 1,578 of CAYXAT010000232.1, forward strand.
TACTAAAGTAATTCCTTCAAATATAAGGGCAGGCAGTTGGAAACATAAAGATTTTCCCGCTCCAGTGGGCATTATCCCCAAAGTATCTTTGCCGTTTAATATATTATCAATCAGCCCTTCCTGTCCCGTCCTGAAAGAAGTAAATCCGAAATAATCTTTTAACACATCATGTTTTTTATTTATCATTATATAGTCCACCCCGTATTCATGCTAAAACCATTATAACAAAAAAAGAGGTAAACCCCAATTTCATATGCTTTCATTATTAATATTCAGATTTTCTTCACCGACAATCATTAGCAAGATATCAATCTCCGACTTTTCATTAAAATCCCCTCTGGCGTAAGAGCCATACAGAATAACCTTTCTAAAAGTCAACGTATGCAAGATTAAATTAGACTCC
>CAYXAT010000233.1:0-1920 GCA_964462065.1 uncultured Clostridiaceae bacterium
TAGATGCCAAAACCCGGGGTATTCTGATTGAGAATAGAACAATTTCCATAGTATCGTCCGGATTCGAAATGATCCCTAATTTACCTCTGATTGCATTGTATATATCAATGAGATTTGAGCTTAGCCTTCCTACACAAAGACCGGCTAAGGCGGACCCTAGCAATAAGACTAATAAAACTATTAAAGTGCGCGCATATGCTGAATTTCTCATTTTGTTTATCCTATCTCAACTTTTACAAGGCTGCCTATTAAGGCAGCCCTGCAATTTTATTCATTATTTATTTTATACCCATCTGTTCTGCGGTAAATTTTTTTCCATATACCATATTATAAAACTCATCTGTCTCCTTCATTAAATCATTAAAACCGTACAATTCCGGATGCAGATTATAAAGACCCCAACGCAAACCCAATGCAGCTGAGGCTGTTGGATAGTCCCAGGGCTCCAAGTCACACGGGAACATATATACTGCTTTATCTTTTATGGCTTTTATACTGCTCCACTTGGGGTCCTTCATCAAATCTTCTATTGTATAAGTAGCATAATTCGGTACCCAAATAATATCCGGGTTCCAGCCGATAATTTGCTCAATATTAACTTCAGCAAAAGTACCCTTGACATTTAAACCTTTTACCGCATTGATTCCGCCGGCCATATCAATGATATCCGTTTGAATCATTGAGGTTGACGCAACGGAGAAACAACTTGAACTGCCTAAAAATATAACGCTTGGTCGATTCTTTGTCTTGGCTGATGTCGATTTTGTTTCACTTATGCTTTTATCTATAAATGCATTGATTTGCTCTGCCTTTTTACCTTCACCCAAAACAGCGCCCACGATTCTTAAAGATTCCTTTATTGTATCAAAGCTCTCTGAGTTAGGTAGCGCGACTACTGCCTTTATACCCACATTTTCGAACTGTGCTGCTTGGTCTTTAAAGCGTTCAGGTAAAACGGCGATATTATTCTTGCCCAGAGCTACTGCCGTTTCAAAATTAATATTACCTGCTTTTCCTATTTGGACTATGCCATCATAATCTTTCATAACATAATCATACAGCTTGTTAGCCATCATTTTATTGCCAAACCCGGCAATATACTTATCTCCTCCGCCTAGGACAATGCCGGTGTTAAGAGAAGGATTGTGAGTTCCTAATATCTTGTCAGCGGGCTTATCTAATGTTACAACACGCCCCACCACATCGGTAACGGTTATTTTTGTCTGAGCCGGTGCCGTCTCCTCAACGACAGGTTTTTCAACGTATGTAGGACTCTTATCTTCAGTAGGTATAACGAGTTTTTGTCCGACTAGAATTAAATGGGGATTCGCAATATTATTTCTCTCCGCAATAGCCTGATAGGTAACTCCGTATCTAGCACCGATTTTCGCCAATGTATCTCCGCTTTTTACCTCATAGTCAACATCTGCGGCAACGGTAACCCCGGCAAATGAAAATAACATAACCGCAATAATAAATACACATAACAGTTTTTTCATAGTTTTCCTCCTTATTACCGAGCACCTTTCCATATCAGCTATATAATACGGTTAAATTAAAAAGCGGTCATGCCCGCCTAGAAGTTTAAACAAAAACATACTTCATTGCTTTTGCTTAATACAGATATTTCTTTCCAAAACGGGAGGCAAGTAAGTTTCCTTCTTACCCATTGGCCGAATTTTCATAGGTTTAGCCCTTAGAAAAGTGGCTCGAAATATTAATTTTAATTGTCTTCAATTAGTTATATTATAGATAAAAAGCCTATCTATGTCAAACAGCACAACTGTATAAGATAGTGTCAATTTACTGTAGGAAAAAGAAGAACAGAAACATCCTGATGTTTAGATTAATGGAATGCTCTTGATAACAAGCATCTCCCATATGATTTTGTCAGCTTTGGCAGCAAGCCTGCTATATTTG
>CAYXAT010000234.1:0-1909 GCA_964462065.1 uncultured Clostridiaceae bacterium
AACTCAACGATTAAATGCTCCTCTATCGGCATGTCAATATCTTCTCTTGTCGGAAGTGAAATTACCCTAGCCTCCATCATTTCAGCATTTACGCTGAGCCATTGCGGAGGATTCTTGGCCTCTGCAGCTTCTGCCAACTCTTTAAACTTATCTGTGTTTTTACTGGTTGCTTTAACTGCAATTAAATCATTTAAACTTACTTGGAAAGAAGGTATATTTACCTTTTTACCGTTAACTGTAAAGTGTCCGTGTCTGACTAATTGTCTTGACTCGGCTCTGGATTCCCCGAATCCCATTCTGTAAACTACATTATCAAGTCTTTTTTCAAGTAGGCTAAGCAGATTTTCACCTGTTACGCCTTTCATTTTCTCGGCTTTTACAAAATACAATCTGAATTGTTTTTCCAATATCCCGTAAATTCTTCTTACTTTTTGTTTTTCCCTTAACTGCAAGCCATAGTTAGAAGTCTTCTTTCTGCTTTGACCGTGTTGCCCCGGAGCATAATTTCTTCTCGCTATAGCACATTTATCTGTATAACATCTATCGCCTTTTAAATAAAGCTTCATACCTTCTCTTCTGCACAATCTGCAAACAGCACCGGTATATCTTGCCATTTTTACACCTCCTGTTAATCAAACTCTTCTGCGTTTTGGTGGTCTGCAACCGTTATGTGGTATTGGAGTAACATCCTTTATCATACTTACCTCCAAACCGGCTGCCTGTAACGATCTTATTGCTGCTTCTCTGCCTGAGCCGGGCCCTTTAACATACACCTCTATAAGTTTCAATCCATGTTCCATAGCTGCTTTCGCCGCTACTTCCGCAGCCATCTGAGCCGCAAATGGAGTGCTCTTTTTTGAACCTCTAAATCCCAAAGAACCGGCACTTGACCAAGACAGTGCATTTCCCATAGAATCCGTAAGGGTCACTATTGTATTATTAAATGTTGACTGAATGTGAGCCGCACCTTTTTCAACATTTTTTCTTTCTCTTCTTTTACGAGTTCTCTTTGCCTTTGGCTTTGCAACCATTAAGCTATACCTCCTTCTTTAATACTTTATTTCCTTCTTCGAATTCCCACAGTTCTCTTCGGACCTTTTCTGGTTCTGGCATTTGTCTTTGTTCTTTGCCCTCTTACAGGAAGTCCCCTTCTATGTCGAATTCCTCTATAACTGCCGATTTCCATCAGCCTTTTTATATGAAGCGCTACTTCTCTTTTTTGATCCCCTTCAACTTTATAACTCTTATCTATAACTTCCCTTAATCTACCGACTTCAGCTTCAGTCAGGTCTTTAATTCTTGTATCGGGGTTCACGCCGGCTTCAGCAAGTATTTTATTTGATGTCTTTCTACCTATTCCATATATATAAGTTAGTCCGATTTCAACTCTCTTTTCTCTGGGTAAGTCTACACCCGCGATTCTTGCCATTAATCTTTACACCTCCAATTGTATACATAGTATATTATGTGAAAACCGACAGAGGGCACCATTTTAGTGCAGCCGCTCCCTCTTATCAGTCTTATCCCTGCTTTTGTTTGTGTTTGGGATTTTCGCAAATTATCATGACCTTGCCTTTTCTTTTGATTATTTTGCATTTTTCACACATTGGTTTAACCGATGGTCTAACTTTCATTTTAAACCCTCCTTGATCATTTACCACGCCATGTAATTCTTCCTCTTGTCAAATCATATGGCGACAATTCAACTGTTACTTTATCTCCGGGTAATATTCTTATAAAATTCATTCGGAGTTTTCCGGATATATGGGCTAAAATTCTGTGCCCATTTTCCAACTCCACTTGAAACATAGCATTAGGCAATGCCTCAACAACTTTTCCCTCTACTTCAATTATATCCTGTTTAGACATAAGGTAATCAAACCTCCCGTTTATTTTTCTCTTCTAAGGA
>CAYXAT010000235.1:0-1905 GCA_964462065.1 uncultured Clostridiaceae bacterium
GCCATGCATATTAAAAAAGAGGACACTTTGTGTTCTCTTTTTAAAATTAAGAAGGAATTTTTAATTTAATGTAGAAAATTTATCTTTATTGGAGGTATTAATTTTGGAAAGCATAAAATATAAAAGAGTAATCTTAAAACTGAGCGGAGAAGCGCTTGCAGGTGAAAATAATACAGGTATTAACGAGGATACAATCTCCGATATTGCGGGTAAAGTTAAAATGCTGAATGATATGAATGTACAAATTGCAGTTGTAGTGGGCGGGGGGAATTTCTGGAGAGGAAGAAGCAGTAAGGGTATGGACAGAACTACGGCAGACCATATGGGGATGCTCGCAACTGTAATAAACGCATTGGCTTTTCAAGACGCTTTAGAAAAAATAGGCGTTGAAACAAGAGTACAGACTGCCATTGAAATGAGGCAAATTGCCGAACCGTACATAAGAAGAAGAGCCATACGTCATTTAGAGAAAGGGAGGGTAGTAATTTTTGCAGCAGGTACCGGAAACCCTTATTTCTCCACAGATACAACGGCAGCGCTTAGAGCAGCGGAAATAGAGGCAGAAGTAATTCTTTTAGCCAAAAAAGTTGACGGAGTTTACGATTCCGATCCCACATTAAACAAAAATGCAATTAGATATGATAAGCTATCTTATATTGAAGTAATTAACAAAGGTCTTGGGGTTATGGACTCGACTGCCGCATCTTTATGCATGGATAATAAAATACCAATATTAGTATTTGATCTAAAAAGCCCTGATAATATTTTAAAAATAATGCAAGGTCACGTAATTGGAACCATAATAAAGGAGGATTAAAATTGATTACTGACATAGAAAAAACATCTGAAAGTAAAATGAGCAAAACAATCAGTATATTAAAAAAGGATCTGGCTTCACTGAGAGCCGGTCGCGCAAATCCTGCAATGCTAGACAGGATAACTGTAGATTATTACGGTACCGAAACACCTTTACAACAACTAGCTAATGTCTCAGCACCTGAACCGAGAACAATACTGATACAACCGTGGGACCCGAAGGCTCTTTCTTTAATAGAAAAGGCCATACTAAAATCTGACTTGAGTATAAATCCTACCAACGATGGTAAAATAATAAGACTCGTTATTCCCCAACTAACAGAGGAAAGAAGAAAAGATCTTGTAAAACTTATTAAAAAAATGGGTGAGGAAGCTAAGGTAGCTATAAGAAACACAAGAAGAGATGCAAACGAAAGCCTAAAAAAAATAAAAAAAGACGGAATGATTGCCGAGGATGATTGGAAAAAAGCAGAAGAAGGAATGCAAAAATTAACGGATAAACACACAAAAGAAATAGATTCCATAACAGAAATAAAAGAGAAGGAAATTATGGAGATATAATGAAATTAAATAGAGCCAATATAATTGGTTATGAATTAAATAAAATAATAGAAAGCATGGGCAAAGATATTCAATATATTATAAAAATAACAAAGACACCTTTAAAAAGTAAAATTGAAGAAAGAATTGGTAAAGAACCGATTATAATTAATTATAAAGAGGAAGGCAATAAGATAGTTTTAACAGCATCATATTTTAAATAAATACCCTTCATAGAGAAGGGGTTTTTTTTTGGTGCCTTTTAGAGTAAAATAAATATAGTATATTATTTCTATTTATTTGGAGGAAACTGTTAATGGATGAAACAATCAATTTAGAAGTACCAAAACACATTGCGATAATCATGGATGGTAACGGCAGATGGGCGAAGAAACGCGAACTGCCGAGAACACTGGGACATAAGGCAGGGGTCGAATCCCTAAAAGAAATAGTAAAATACGCAAATAAAATAGGTGTAAGCATCCTGACGGTGTATGCATTTTCTACGGAAAACTGGTCCAGACCCAAAGAAGAGGTCGAGTACTTAAT
>CAYXAT010000236.1:0-1902 GCA_964462065.1 uncultured Clostridiaceae bacterium
AACTCATCTTCCCATCTTCGCTCATCCCAATTTTCCGCATACCAAGCCTGAATAAATGAACTGCTGAATACCTTTTCAGTGCTTGCGCAGAGCATTGGTTTAGATAATTGAACCGGTCTGTTAAAAAAGAAAAGTGCTGTTATAACTATTGCAATGACTATACTGTATTTCCATTTGTTCATTAGCACACCCCTTAGGCTCGTCCTTATTTTTCTTACAATTATAACATATTAGTACAAGCAAATAACCATATATTACACATTGGTTTAAATTGGCATAGGGTTATAAAAGTTACCTATGATATAATTAAAATAAAAAAGGGGGTTTTTAGTAATGAGAAAAGTTTTTGTTTTAGCAATTATTGCAGTGTTTATGCTTTCAATGTTTATGTCTATATCAGCGGATACAGTGCCTTTAAAAAATGGAGATTTTAATATAAAGCATAGTGTAATAACCAAAAATGACGAGTATTGTGAGATTAATGTAACTACGCCGTATTTTGAAAACTTTACAGGTTCTGATGATTTGAACAGAATAATCAGAAATATAGTGGCAGATGCCATCGGCGCGGTGAGAGCCACCGGTATTGAACTGAAGGAATTTGGCAGAAAGACAGCTCTAAACATAAGCTATGATTACTCAAAATATGATAACTTAATTTCAACGCAAATAATTACATATACATATTTAGGAGGAGCCCACGGTAGCACTGTAATAACTCCCATAACAGCGAATACCGTTACAGGAGAGAAATATTCTTTTAAAGATTTATTTATAAAAGAAGAAGGAATAGATTATGTGGAGAGGCATATTATTGATAACATCAAAAAGGATCCGGACTGGTATTTTGAAGACTATGAGAAAACCATTACAGATAAAAATGGTGACTTTGAGTTTTTCTTAGAAGGAAAAAATCTTGTTGTGTTCTTCGGTCAATATGAAATCGCGCCTTATGCCGGCGGAATACGTTATTTTGAAATAAATGCGGCGACTTTAAAAGACTTTTTAAAGAAAGAAATATATGATTCCTTAAATACCGGCAAAGAAAAAGGTAATATAATTTATAATGGCATCGATACAAACAGTAATCTGGGAGTTTTAAAAAACAACGACAACTACCTTGTTCCCCTTAGAGTCATTGCGGAGACTTTGGGATATAAAGTAGATTGGAATAAAGAAGACGGTGCTATAGTGGCGGGAGGACTCATAAAAGAAGGCTCGGCTGAATATTGGAAAGATGGTAAAGAACCCATAGAAATGATAATGCCTGTAGTTATAAACGGTGTGACTTACGTGCCAATTGATTATTTCACTGTTGTTTTAGAGGAAAATGTAGGTTTCGATATAAAGGGAAATGACCTGGAAAAAGTAATGATTTATAATAAAGAAGGATTTGAAAACAACTTTGATAAACAAATCGTTGACTTCAGTAGCCCCTCGTCCGGTAAGGCAGCTGTCGAAATGTATGCGGAAGCTGCTAAAAACAGAAACGGTGCAATCCAATATGCTTTATTATCCGATGAAGTCAGAGAGAACAAATATGGGGACTTAAGTGGTCTATACTTTGTCACCGGTGTTTCCAGTCCCTGGATTGACAGCTATGAAATAAGTGAGGTAAATGAAAATGACTATATAATCGAATTTACCTTAAAAACAAGCGTTCCCACCGATTTTATAAAAGAAAGCTTTAAAATTTCAGTCGATGAGAAATATGAATATTGGGAGATTACCTCCATAGAATAAAGGTTTAAAACCTCCTTCGGCATAATGCTTTAGGAGGTTTTTCATAATCCTATTTATAAAGTTCCATAAACAAAGGCGCTATTTTGCATGGTTTGATATCAACCTTAAGCCATACTTTGCCCAAAATATACGGTTCTTCATCCAGCCATTTATTGAGCT
>CAYXAT010000237.1:0-1900 GCA_964462065.1 uncultured Clostridiaceae bacterium
CTTTTGCCGTCTATAAGAGTTTTGGCCAAGGAGCTTCAAATAAGTGTTATAACAACAAAAAGAGCTTATGATGAATTGGAAAAGGATGGGTATATAGTAAGTGTCCCCGGCAAAGGCTCTTTTGTAGGGGCACAAAATATGGAGCTTTTAAAGGAAGCCCGAATACGCATAATAGAAGAAAAACTAATAGATGCCATATCGGCTGCCAAGAGCATAGATATTTCTCTTGATGATTTGGCAAAGATGCTTAAATTGCTTTTTGAGGAGGTATAGAATTGGGACCTATTTTTGAAATTAAGGGGCTTGAGAAATCCTTTAAGGATTTTAGCCTAAAGGGAATTGATATTAGCTTAAACAGAGGCTATATTATGGGTTTTATAGGACCGAACGGAGCGGGAAAAACCACGACCATTAAGCTTATGATGAACCTTTTAAAAAAGGATAGCGGGGAAATAAAAATATTCGGTAAGGATTATATACAATTTGAGAAGGAAATTAAAAATAAAATAGGATTTGTATATGATGAAAACCATTTTTATGAGGAATTGACTATAGAAGAAATGAAGTGGGTTATAGCACCCTTTTATGAAAAGTGGAATGAAAATTTGTATAAAAGCTATATGAAGGATTTTAATCTTCCGCCAAAAAAGAAAATAAAGGATTTATCAAGAGGCATGAAAATGAAATTTTCTTTAGCAATTGCCCTGTCTCATGATGCGGATTTACTTGTGATGGATGAGCCTACTTCCGGTTTGGATCCGGTTATCAGAAGCGAGCTTTTGGAAATACTATCTCAAACTATACAGGATGAAAATAAGGCGGTATTTTTCTCCACCCATATAACCTCTGATTTGGATAAAATAGCAGATTATATCGTACTTATTAATGACGGTGAAATTTTATTGGATGCGGTAAAAGACGAGCTTTTAGATAACTACGGATTGGTAAGGGGTAATAAAGAAATCTTAAACACCAACAACAAAAAAGACTTTATTAACGTGAAGGAAAATCAATTTGGCTTTGAAGCTTTGGTAAAAGATAAAAACCACATCAGGAAAACATATGGAGACAAAATAATAATTGAAAAGCCTAACATTGAGGATATTATGCTTCATTATACCGGGAGGTGGCAAAATGCTAAATCTAATAATTAAAGACATATTAATACAAAAGAAGCAATTTATATTTTCACTTTTATATCTTGGTTTAGTTATTATAGCATTTCAAAGCTTTGGCGAAGTCATGTTTTCTGCCGGCATTGTGGCATTTATATATATGATAAACATGACTGCCTGTGCCCATGAATATAAGGTTAAGTCCGATATTATGCTTAATAGTTTGCCTATAAAAAGAGTTAATATCGTTTTGCAGAAATATATATCTAATTATATTTATTTTTTTATGGGGACTATCACTTATATAACTTTTTTAAAACTTCTACAAGTTATTCCAATACAGATAAAGACCTATCCGTTGACTTTTGAAGTCTTTATGGCAGGATTTATAGCCTCATCCTTTATGGCAGGCTTATATTTCCCTTTATATTTTAAATTTGGCTATATGAAAATGAGAGTTGTAAATTTTGTATTGTTCTTTCTTGTTTTTTTCGGTATTTCACTGTTAGCAAGATATTTGCAGGGAGCGTTATCTTCTACTCTTTTTAATAATATAAATGCCTTATTGGAAAGCAATAAAATATTCTTTATTATGGCAATAGTTTTAATCTTTGCCGCCCTGATGTTTATATCTCTTAGCCTTGCAGTTTATTTTTATAAAAAAAGAGAGTTCTAAAGTATTACAAAATGAGCGGGGTGGGCAAGGTTGTCTACCCCTGCCAAATCGATGAATCGCAAAGTGCTTAATCTCATATACTTTTTAATAATAAAGGCAAATCGGAAAG
>CAYXAT010000238.1:0-1886 GCA_964462065.1 uncultured Clostridiaceae bacterium
TGGTTTTTCGTCAATTCAATTTTTTTATTGATTTCATCCTTATCTTTTTGCAGTTTATTTATATCATCAGGATTTTGCCCATATCCATATATCTGAAAAGTAGATAAGAGCATACTGAATGATAATACAAATAAAATAATTCTTTTTTTCATACTTTAATCCTCCTATCACACTTTAAGAAACTTTCTTATTGATATCATGCTGCCGGCAGAACCTATAACTATTCCGATAATTGCTAATAAAAAGCTTAAACTGTAAACTATATTTTTCATCGGCAATAAATTTATAGATATAAGCCCTAAGCTTTGCTGTTCAATATATCCTGAACCGTAATAATAACCGATACTTATTACAGCCATTGATATCAAACTGCCTATAAGTCCCATAAGTATTCCTTCAATAAAAAACGGTCCTTTGACAAATCCGTCGGTAGCTCCTACATACTTCATTATTCCTATTTCTTTTCGTCGTGCAAAAACAGTCAGTTTTATGGTATTGGATATTATAAAAATTGATATCAGTACCAAAATAGCTACTATGGCAAGGCTTCCCACCCTGAGAAGATACGTTACGTTCAATAATTTTTCCAATTCTTCTTTTCCATAGACTACATTTTCCACATTAGACATAGCACTGATTGCCATAGTCACATTGGAAGCCATTTTAGGGTCCTTTAAAGTTACTATAAACGAATCCGCCAGCGGATTATCATCCTCCAGACCTTCCAATAGATTTGAATTTTCGCCTAACTGCTCACTGAATTCTTCCAAAGCCTTTTCCTTGGATATAAAAGAGCTGTTCTCTACACCGCCCAATTCTTTTATATCTTCATTCATCGTATCTACAACTTCCGTGCTCAAACCATCATTAATATAAACCTTGATTTCTACTTGTGATTCCAATTCCGTTGCCAGATAATCTATATTCAACACTATGGTGATAAAGATTCCAATCACTAATAAAGCGGCAAATACAGAGCCTATGGCAGCTACACTCATAGCTTTGTTTCTCCATAGATTCCTTAAGGATTGCCTCCCGAAGTATCTAAAAGTCCTAATTTTCATATTTCATAACCACCCTTCATTTCGTCTCTGGTAATTATGCCATCTTCGATTTCTATAACTCTTTTTTTCATTGAATCTACAATGTCTTTTGCATGGGTGGCCATCAATATAGTAGTTCCTCTTTGGTTTATTTCGTTAAGATTTCTCATGATTTCCCAAGACGTATCCGGGTCTAAATTTCCTGTGGGCTCGTCAGCTATAAGTATAGAAGGTCCGTTCACCATAGCCCTTGCTAAGGATACCCTCTGTTGCTCTCCTCCGGAAAGCTGATGAGGATAGGATTCCGATTTTTTACTGAGACCCACTAGGCTCAAGATTATAGGAACCCTTCTTCGTATATCTTTTGGCGGTGCTTCAATAACTTCCATAGCAAAAGCTACATTTTCATATACCGTTTTATCCTGAAGCAATCTAAAATCTTGAAAAACAACTCCTATGTTACGCCTTAAGTGTGGTATTTCTCTCCTCTTTAATTTCGATACATCTTTACTGTCTATAATAATACTGCCTGAATCAGCAGTTATTTCTCTAAGCAAAAGTTTAATCAATGTTGATTTACCCGCACCGCTCTGACCGACTAAAAAAACAAATTCTCCGTTGTTAATTTTAATGCTCACATTATGCAGCGCTTTATAGCCATCGCCAAATATCTTGCAAACATTAATTAGTTCTATCAATAAATCACGACCTTTCCGACATATATTGCAAAACTTGTCAGATGAAAAAACACATATAAATAACTATTTCTACAAAAATTCGAAAAATCCTCTATAATATTTAAAATTACAGCATTTGATAATGTTTTTATTTAAAAAGTGTATC
>CAYXAT010000239.1:0-1878 GCA_964462065.1 uncultured Clostridiaceae bacterium
GAGAATTAAAAGAAATATCCCATAGAAACTTTGAAAAGAAATATAAAGATAGAGCCTTTAGTTGGAGAGGCAAAAAAGTTTTAAAGAGAAATTGCGAATTGTTGGAATGAACTTATAAAATGTGCACTTTTTCATCTTTAGACGCTTTGGATATATACATTGCCTTATCGGCGCGATTTACTGCATCGGAATAATCTGAATCCTCATCTGTGAAAGATGATATACCTATTGATATGATAGGAGATATTTTATCAACGCCGGTATCAATTGTCAAGGCTGCCACAACATCAAATATTTTATTGGCGGAGGCTATTGCATTTTCATCATTTAATCCTTTAAAAACGCAGATAAATTCATCACCGCCCCAACGGAATAGATTGTCTTTATTTCTTATATTGTTTTTTACCGTATTTGCCACTTCTATGAGAACTTCATCTCCAATATTATGACCAAAGGTATCATTGATGTGTTTAAAGGAATCGATATCAAACATTATTACTGTATAATGAGACCCGGTAAGTTTATATTCCGCAAAGGCATTATTAATGAATTCCATGCCGTATTTTCTATTGCTTATTTTGGTTAAAGGATCCTTATTTGCTTTCAAGGCCTCTTTTTTTAGTATAACTTTTGTGTTTTCTAAATCTATCAGTTCATTTTTGGCAAATCGAATAATATAAAAATAAATTAAAACAATAATAATGAGTAGAACACTGATAATAACTAAAAAAAGCTGAATACTCAATTTGGATATTACTGAAAATAAAGACTTTTCGTTCTGCATTGAAATAAGATGGATATTATTTTGCATGCATACTGTGTGATAATAAAAACCGTCTTTGCGAAAGACAAGTGTCTCATCATCATCCGCAACAATTTGAGATTGGGATAGCAAGTTTTGGAATTTTAAGTTTTCCAGAAAAATAGTTTTTGTTATTTCATTAGATAACATCAGAACCTGCTCACTTAAATCGAATATCAATTTATCGTATCCAACTACATCCGTAACATTAAAAATAGGGGAAAACACAATCAAGAAGACACCGCCATCTGATAGGCATAATCTTGAGTCTATATCCATGCTATCTTCAAAGTTTAAATATTCAAAGCAGTTTCCTGCATTATTTCCTTTCGGGGTGTATTTAGCAATTGATTGGTTATCCATGTATCGCTCCGCGCGAATTAAGTACTCAAGGACCGAAGCCCCATCCTCATATTTTGGTTGAGTGTATGAAATAAGTTCATCCATGGTTATTTCTTCGTTCATATATTCAATAATAGAATCCTTAATCATGGTTCTGCTGGATAAGCTTCTGGCACCTTCCAAGCCGCGGTCTATACTGCTTTGAAGTGATTCATAATTAACCATTGAAAGTTGCTTGAAGTTATCTATCAGACTGTTTTTTAATGCGCTGTTGAACGGCAGATAAATAAAAAAACCGATTATGAATAAACCGATTATTATAAAGGTTAAGAATGCTATATTAACCCTTTTTATAAGAGTCTCGACTGAACCTTCTTTTTTATCTGATTTCGGATTGCTTTCAAGATTTAAACTCATGCATTTATCTCCTAATTAGATAATGTGTTTCTTTTTGTCATTTGTTTTCAATACCCTATTCAATATTTATTTACTTTAAACATGTAAAATATTGTTGATAGGTTTTATACACATTTGCTATTATATAGCAGGGCCTGGTTTTTTTCAACAGATATCGGTCCTTAAGCCTATGCAGTAGGTTGGGTATACATAATGCTGTGTTAAAACAGATAAAGTTCACTCGCCATATGAAACGATACCAATGATAGACAAAGTAACCGGTAGGCTATTGAGTAAGATTACCATACACAGGCTTTTATTAAAGGATTTTTTAAATC
>CAYXAT010000240.1:0-1877 GCA_964462065.1 uncultured Clostridiaceae bacterium
CGGATTTGGTGGATATCACCGTCTGTATATCCATATTCGTCAACAGCTTTATATCGTCAACTGCAAAGATGTTCAAAGGGTCGCTCATGGCAACTAAAAGTTGATTATCGTCGATTATGTCTATGGGGATAAGGCTGTATCTTCTGACAATGTTCTCCGGTACCAAAGATGTTGCCTTGGGGTTTATATTATATGTGCCTAAGTCGATGGAAGGAATCTTCAACTGTATTTCCAAAGCTTGAAGTATATCATCCTCTGTAAGATAACCCATCTGTACTAATATTTCTCCCAGGCGTTTGGATTTATCGTTTTTCTGCTGTTCTATGGCTTCTTCCAACTGCTCTTCGCTGATTTTATTAGAATATACCAGTGCATCCCCTAACTTAAGTCTTTTCTTCAATTTTTCACCTGCCAACCTAAAATATTAGTAAAATACTTTAACTGTTACTATTCGTCGAAACTTTATGTATTTCCTTCTAATTTAAACAGTTGTTATAAATATATTTTTAAAAAATAACCAATGGGATAATAGGCAATTTTTTGATATATCTTGTATTTTCTCATTATTCATATTTTACCTTTTACTTTTTACTAAAGCAACATATTTATTTTTATTTGCTTTTCTAGCATTCGCATAAGCCTTGTCCACAAAAATTCCTTAGCGCTTATGGGTTCCACAAGTATAGTGAATAGACCCAATTTGTTTCCGCCTAAAATATCCGTAAATAGCTGATCGCCGATAACGGCGGTATTCGTTACGTCTGTTTGCATCAGTCTCATTGCCTTCTTATAAGAATATTTAAAGGGTTTTGCGGCATTGCATACGGCATGCAGATTCAATTTATCGTTAAGCCTCTTTACTCTTTTTTTTGTACTGTTTGACAGAATGCAAATTTTGAAGCCCTCTTTTTGCAAGCCCTCAATAAATGCACATGCCTTATCGTTCAAATCCTTACAGTCCCATGCAATTAAGGTATTGTCTATATCGATTATTATACCTTTTATGTTGTTTTCTGTCAGTATATTTATATCCAAATCATAAACTGAATCTATATGTATCTTGGGTGTTAACAGTCTTCTCATAGTATCCCTCAACTTCCGTTACACAGCTCTTTACTAAGTTTTTTTATTGCCCTTTTCTCAATCCTTGAAACATAGGACCTGGATATTCCCAACATCTGTGCTATTTCCCTTTGAGTCTTGCACACTCCGTTTACAAGACCGTATCTAAGCTCAATTATACATTTTTCTCTTTCTTTTAAGGCTCTTTCCATCATTAGGTAAAGCTTTTTTATCTGCATTTTCAGCTCTACTTTTTCAAGTATAGCATCTCCGTCGCTGCCAAGTATATCTAAAAGTGATATTTCGTTGCCTTCCCTGTCCACTCCTATAGGCTCATGTATGGACACTTCGGATTTTGTTTTTTTAGATGCTCTGATGGTCATGAGGATTTCGTTTTCTATACATCTGGCGGCGTAGGTTGCCAGCCTGGTGCCCTTTTCCCCGTTAAAGGTTACTATGGCCTTGATGAGTCCGATTGTCCCTATGGATATCAAATCGTCATTATCTTTGCCGGTGGCGTATTTTTTTACTATATGAGCAACTAATCTGAGGTTTCTTTCTATCAGTATATTTTTTGCGTCCTCGTCACCTTGATTATATCGTTCTAAATAATATTCTTCTTCTTTGGAGGTTAAAGGCTGCGGAAATGAATTTGTACTTTGAATGTATCCGAATAACAGTATTATATCATTTATAGTTTGGGTTATCAAAACGCTTATAAGTAACAACATAAAGAGACACCTCCAAATTTTGTGTCATCTTTATATTTATGTTTTTATAAGGCTTTTTGTGTATGTCTATCTCTTTATTTTATA
>CAYXAT010000241.1:0-1876 GCA_964462065.1 uncultured Clostridiaceae bacterium
CTCAATTATTACAAAGCTTTTTTTGCTTCTCACATTATCAAGAGCTGTCGCAAGACTATCATCCTTAGCCCCTTCATCCGGTTCCGGTACAAAAAGCTGTAATACTTCTTTATAAGAAAATCCGTTGGCAAGCCACTCCAAAGCTTCATAGGCATCCTCGGGAAAAGATGATTTCAGGGAATACAGCATTTCTTCCGATGAAATAGTACGAACAAGAGGCATTTGCTCTTCCGGTATTCCCAAATCAATTAAATCACTGTCTGAAAACTCTTTAAAAACATTTTCCTTATCTTCTTCTACCAAAGCATCTTCTATAACCACATCAAAAACCTGAACATTCCCCGTATTCGGATTGATAATACATTTCTTTCTTTGAGCCCAGGCATAAGCATCATCATGATGGTCAACCCAAAGTAACAGATAAACCCCCGTTTTATCCTGTCGTACCACTATACCTCTATAAGTATCATCGATACGAACTGACCAAATATTTTCATCCATCCCATTACGAATCTTCTCATAATTTATACCCGGTGATCGCGGGTTATTGCGAAATTTATTAATAAATTCAGTAACCTTACCCTGTATTTGTCTTGGTAAAACCGAAAAAGCCGTTAAAAAATCCGATGATATGGCGACAAGAGCTTTCCCCATCATTTATTTCCCCCTTTCAAAGCAGACGGAATATCATCCGTAATTGTAAAGACTACCCATCCTTGGTTCTCCAGTGTTTCATTGCATCTTATTTGTTCTGACAATAAAGCGGCTACTTTTTCTTTTTCCCACACCATCTCACAGTTACCTATTATTTCTCCTTTATCATCCATCACATCAACCCCTGTATCTGTGGGTACTTTAACGCCGGATGATTTCAGCTTGTCCGCAAATTCAATGGCTTCTTTTTCAAATAATTCTTCATCTATTTTACCCCATTCCATTTCTTCTAATGGTATATGGAAATCATCAATAGGAGAATCATAAGTCCTCGGCAATATATTGTATATACCGGCTTTAATGCCGTTACCGGTAACCGCTGCAAAATTATTTGAAAACTGCATCAAATTATAGAAATGCCAAAACCCATTCCAGTCCTTTTCATATTTATCCGTTCTAATCTCTTTAGAATCTTTAAGCATTGCATAAACAAAAGGTAAAGCATTAGATTTTTTATCCGATAATTCATCTGTTTTTATCCCTGTAAAAATCTCAATATGGCTATATGAATCTCTCGGCTTCCAAACACCGAAAAAAGTCTCACCTATATGATAATCCATTTCCTTCAATTGAGCTTCTTCCGTAATTTCCTCCACATTCTTATACCATTCATCATAAGCAGTTTCACTATTTAATAAAGAAGGGTTCAACAAAGACAGGGAGGCCGCCCTTGCATGAGTCTCAAAAACCTGCTCCCCATCCTCCATTTCCAAATATCTCATAAACATCTCCAAAGGTGAAAGTTTGGACGGCAACATCTTTCTCCCGCCTCCTCTTTCCACCGTCGGTATATAAAAATCCCTTCCGCTTGGCATATTCTCCGGCAATAATGTTTCAGTAGCATAATCCCCTTGATTTATCAGAACACTCCGGATATCCTTCCAACTGAAAGTCCACACTCTGAACCCATTGCTTCTCCTAATAGCTTCTCTTTTTAAAGTATCATCATCACATTTATCCTTGTGATAAGTAAACCCGTCCGTATAGACTGCAACAGGTTTTTTGCTATGGCTATTCTTGTTAGGCCAAAAAACAAAATCCGCTCTAGTCTGTGCCGCCACACCGTCTTCCTCGCCAAGCAATACTTGAGGCTCAATATCCCATGTACAATCCCCTATTTTTAAAAAATATCCTTTCTTTGCCCCTATCAGTATATTATCTA
>CAYXAT010000242.1:0-1800 GCA_964462065.1 uncultured Clostridiaceae bacterium
AAATTCTCGCCGGAGAAAAGCATTACCCGACAGGAGCTCAGCGTAATGATATATAGGGCTCTTGATAAAGCTTTGCCTGATATGTCCAAGATCCTTAAAAATAATCTAATAATCACAGACGAAAAGGAAATAGCGGCATGGGCAAAAGAAGCGGCAGCTTACAGCTTTGACAGAGAGATAGTAAAAGGTATAGGAGACGGAGTCTTTGACCCACTGAGCAATACGACACGAGAGCAAAGTATAGCAATAATCAATAGGACCTATGAATCTCACAAAGATATTGAAGTGGCAAAAGACAGCACAAAGAAAGTAAAAGAGCCTACTGAGGTGGAAAATGATAAAACCGGAGAAACAGAGAAGGACAAATCGGGAGATGGGGAAGAAAAAGAACCTATTGAGACAGAGAATGATAAAACCGGAGGAACAGGAAAAATTGACATAAGCAAGGTTGAACCCGGATTTTATAGCATAAAAGATAAAATGGAAATAGCAGATAAATTTCAACTGTCTCGTAAAATAATGAAACCCGAGATGCACAATCCTATCAGTAAAATGAAAATAATAGATAATGTAACTATGATAGAATTGTCAGACGGAAATCTGTTTCCTTTATTGGATATAGAATATATAGATGCTATGTCGGCTATTGATTTATCAAAAATATCCGCTGCTCCGCAGCTTGTACAGGATTTAATAGATGTTCCTTCATCCATATCCGGAGTAAAGGATTTAAGAAAATATCAAACCTCTATAAAATCCCAGCTGGGAAGAGGTACCTGTGCTTCCTTTGCATTTTGTGCAGCCCTTGAAGCAGCTTATAAAAGATTGGACCCTGTGAAATATGAAAATATAGACTTATCGGAACAATATTTACATCATATTCAAAACACTGCAAACTTAATGCACCTTATGGGTTATTGGCAGGATAGTTCAGGGAGCAAATTCAGTTACGTAAGAGAGAACCGATTGGGGAGATGGGGTCTAGGATATGTGGAGAATTTGATGGCTATGTTATCCAAAAACTATGGTGTATGCGAAGAAAAATATATGCCTTATATAGGCGGCCATGAATATGAAATCTACGATTTCGGAATTAAGGATTTTAATAAAGCAGACAATGAAGAGTCTAAAAGTGCACTGCGGATAAACTCTTTAAATTTTAGGGAGACAGAATTGCGGCGAGAAGCACTTTTAAATGCACATTACGGGGTTAAAGAATGGGCTGCTATACCAAAGGATAAGCTAACAGACTTAACTCAATACGAAGCAGTATTAGATGCGGGGTATGAAATCATCCTATCTTTTGAATTGGTTGGTAAAGACATCGACGGAGATCCTTCGCCGGGAGATAATATTTGGGATCCGGAAATTGATCCCATGAAGGCGAAGCCCGACCCCGAGAGGAAAGGGCATGCTATGATATTAGTAGGATATGACAGGAACAATAGGGTTTTTATAGCTAAAAACTCTTGGGGTTATGACAACAAAGAAGAAGACGGATTCACACTTTTTAGCTATAAATGGATAACACATCATCGTGTAAAAAGTGCAATGTATATTACAAAGGTAGTAGAAAATCCCGAAGTAAACAGTAGAGACAAACAAAAATATATGGGGCGATGGATTATGGTGTTGGATGGAGACCCTCATCTGTTGACCGTCAATCGCATTCCCGGAACTTTATATGAAGATTTTTATGAACCATTAGGCGAGAAAAATGCAGTATTTGACAGAAGAATGGGGCTTTTCAGTGACGGGACTAAAAACGGTACTTATAAAGTAAATGGTCAAGTCTTAGAC
>CAYXAT010000243.1:0-1797 GCA_964462065.1 uncultured Clostridiaceae bacterium
CCTGCAAGTGCCATAGAATCCGGTGCGGATATGGTTGCCCAAAGCACTCATAAGACTTTGCTTTCTATGACGGGTTCTTCCATGCTTCACATAAAGGGCAATAAAACAAATTTGGAAAAGGTTAAGTTCTTTCTTCAATTGGTGCAAACAACCAGCCCCTCACATATTATGTTGGCATCATTGGATGCGTCCAGATACATAATGGATAAGTATGGATATGTCCTATTAAACGAATGTATAAAATATAGCAATCATGTAAGGGACGAGATAAACAAAAACACAAAGTTTTACTGTTTATCTTGTGATAAAAAAGGAGAAAGCGGTGTTTATGATATAGATCCTACCCGGCTTACAGTTTGTGTTAGTGGGGGTGGGCTAAAAGGCAGCGAAGCAGACAAGATTTTAAGAGAAAAATATAAGATTCAAGTTGAATTAAGCGATATTAATAATATTGTGGCAATCACAACAGTAGGGGACGGAAAAGAAGAGTACGATAGATTTCTAAGGGCAATATATGGACTTTCTGAAAGCATAGAAGAAAAAAGTGTATCGGATAGTTATAAAGATTTACCGAGACACCTGCCAAAGGGAGTAATATCACCTTATGAGGCTATATATAGGGATACAACTCTGATAGATTTAGTAGAAAGCATTGGGATGATAAGTGCTGAAATGGCTATACCTTACCCTCCCGGGATTCCTGTTATTATGCCCGGTGAGGTAATCGACCGGGATATAGTCGATTATTTAAAACAATGCAAAGACATGGGAATAAGAATCAGCGGTACAACGGATTCAAAACTGGAAAAAATAAAAATCATAAAATGAAGGAGATGAAAAATATGTCGATGAAGCTTATTTTAGCTGTTGTTCAGGACGATGATGCGGGGGACTTAATCGAAAGACTTGTGCAAAACAAGTTCAGTACTACAAAACTTGCATCTACGGGTGGCTTTTTAAAAGAAGGTAATACAACATTGATGGTGGGAGTTCCCATAGAACAGGTTGATGAAGTAATTGAAATAATAAAAGAAGTATGCCAAAGCAGAAAGCAGATATTTACTACGCCGGTGCCGCCGACGGGTTCAGCAAGCGTTTTTATACCGTATCCCATCGAGGTAATGGTAGGCGGAGCAACTATTTTTGTTTTGGATATTGATCGATTTGAAAAAGCCTAATCAAGGAAGTGGCATTCTATGAATTTTAACGATATTTTAGGCCAGCCGGTGCTTGTGCAAAGTCTAAAAAATGCGATAAATAGGAAAATGATATCAAATGCTTATGTTTTTAACGGTCCAAAAGGCTGCGGAAAAATGACCGCAGCTCGTATTTTTGCTGCGGCAATAAACTGTACCAATAGTTTTGAAAAACCTTGCGGGGTTTGCATTTCGTGCAGAAAAACAATTCTTGATGCTAATCCGGATATTATATATATAAAACCTGCGGGCAGTTCTATAAAGATTGATCAAATACGGGAATTAATTTCTGTTATCTCGAAGAAACCATATGAGAATCCTTATAGAGTTGTAATCATTGAAAACGGAGATAAAATGAGGCATGAAGCTCAGGATGCTTTTTTAAAAACCTTGGAGGAACCCGAAGGAAATAATGTATTTATAATCCTAACGGAAAATTTCAATTCCCTTCATCAAACAATAGTATCGCGCTGCCAATTGTTTAATTTTAAAAGTGTCAGCAATAGTATAATGAGGGACTACTTGACAAAGAAGCTTAATTATTCAGCGGATGAAGTTGGATTTGCAATAGAAAAGTCAAGTGGTATAATAGGAAGGGCAA
>CAYXAT010000244.1:0-1789 GCA_964462065.1 uncultured Clostridiaceae bacterium
AAGGTAAGCCGTAATAGGTATTTTTATAATACTTTATATAGGTTTGCCCGTCCATTGCGGGGTATAATGAGTTATGTGATACAAACTCTGCATCGGAAGTATTTCCTCTCCCTAATTGTTGATAGTATCTGTCAAAATAAATGGAATTCTCTTTTATTAGATTATTCAGGTTGGGCGTTATAATCTGCCCGTCATACTCCCTATTTATTACAAAGTTCTGCAACCCTTCAACCTGAATAGTGATTACATTCTTATCCTTGGCTATACCATAGAGCTTTTTATCTTTTTTTGCCGTCCTCTTTATTGATTCCAAGAGAAGTTTATCACAATCAAGTGTTTCTTTTTTTGAAAAGATAGAGCGATGTATATCTGATATATGATAAGAAAAGAACTCCCATCTAGATATTTGAAAATCATAGGGTAAGACTTTTGGCATCAATATTGATGCAGCTATCACAAATAATGAAATAATAGCAATGCCTATATGACTTTTTAGATTAGCACTTCTTTTGATATTTGGTGCACTTTTTCTGTATTTAAAAATAAAATATAATGCTAAGGGAATTACATCAGCAATGAGTAAGTAATTAACAGGTTTTATAACCTCTGAAATGCTATCTCCTATTACAAAAAGTTGACTGAATTGTTTAAGCATGACTACTGATGTAAGCTGATTAAAATATGAAAAATATAAAACATCAGCAAACATTACTATTGATATCATCGTATATACCAAGATAAATGCTAACCATTTTAATCCTTTTAAAAAACCTGCAAGTCCTAAAATCAAGGTTATATATGATAAACTTACTAAGCTGAGTAATAGTCCCATATTTCCGCTGCCAATCAAGATATAGTAAATCAGCATTTTATTTAGACAAATAATCGTCAATACCGTTGCAATCATAGCTTCCTTTCAAACAACCATTTTTGTAATTGAGCAATCTCCCTAATTTTACACTTACATTATAAATATTCTTTTTTTTGCAGCGGTATGCTTAACAAAAAGATTTCAAGAAAAAGCGATGCAAAAAAATTCTGCACCGCTTTTTTAAAATATATGTAGTTTTGTTATTCCATTTCAACCAGTACTTTGCCTTCTTTATCATAGATACCTTCATCATCTATCTGCACATACCCATCTGTAGCATCGCATAAAAAATCCAATATATTGTTTAAAAAGTCCCATCCTTCTTCTGTTATATCATCATCTACATCAAATGCGTAAATTTGCACCGTATTTTCGATTATATCCAACGCCTTTTGCTGTTCCCGGCTTGCGGGTATCTCTTTTATCGCTTCTATGAATTCCTGACGTTCATCTTCAAATATAGAGTCTCTTTCTTCTATATTTCTTTCAAGCCTTATCGGTTCATTATTGGAATCATACTCAAGCATAAAATGTTTCCAATCTTTTTCGTCAAAATCTTCATCATATTTCCCGGGAAATGTCGAAAACTCAAATCCTGCTTCAAGTAGTTCCTCGCAAATGGCAAATCTTGACGGATAGTCCTCTTCCTGAGAAAACACTCTCACGTAAAAGCTCATATACAGACCTCCTTTTTG
This sequence comes from uncultured Clostridiaceae bacterium, assembly GCA_964462065.1. Classification (GTDB taxonomy): domain Bacteria; phylum Bacillota; class Clostridia; order Lutisporales; family Lutisporaceae; genus JAAYKT01. The sequence continues at coordinate 1,567 of CAYXAT010000244.1, forward strand.
TGGTAATTTTAGTTATATGAAATTATCACGGACGTGCGAAGCACGCCCCTACGGTTGCGTCGGTACAAATGTGTCATCCAGAGGGCTGCACCCGAAGGATCTTCGTCAGTTATTGATTTATCAATTATTTAAAATTGTATCTATATTATTCCTTTTATTCCGGACGTGCAAAGCACGCCACTACGGTTGTGTCGGTGCAAATGTGTCATCCTGAGGGCTGCAC
>CAYXAT010000245.1:0-1762 GCA_964462065.1 uncultured Clostridiaceae bacterium
TTATTCAGGCTTGGTATGCGGAAAATTGGGATGAGCGAAGATGGGAAGATGAGTTAAATTCTTTAAAATCTGCAGGTGTGGAAGAATTGATTATTCAGACCACGGCAGATACCAAGCATAAAAGAACAAATTACCCCACCAAAATGGCAGGTTATACATCCAGCGGCGTGGATATGGTTGGTAATGCACTTAATGCCGCTGATTACACGGGGATTAAAGTTAGAATCGGATTGGGCTTCAGTGATGATTGGTGGGTGAAAAACGCATCCGATAAAGAATGGCTGGTAAAGGAAGCGGATTATAATAAGGCTATTTTTAATGAAATACATACAAATTACGGAGCTTCTAAATCCCTTAGCGGATGGTATATACCGTATGAATTCTACCAATTTACAGCCCTTACGGCTAAGCATCAATCTAACCTTAATGCATTTTTAAAAGAAATATCTTTGGAAATCAAATCAAAAAGTGATAAGGATATCATGATTTCTCCATTTTACATAACAAGCTATTCCTGGGCGATGCCCCTTAAAAAATGGTCCAAGATGGTGGAAAATACTATGAAAAACACAAAGATAGATATTTTAGCTCTTCAGGACGGAGTAGGTGTAAAGAACACTTCCATCAAAGATTTGGGAAGTTTGTTTTCCTCTACAAAGTTATGCACGGACAAGCTGGGTATAAAATTTTACGGGAATGTGGAAACTTTTGATTCTACAATCAAGGGAAATGTTCCGGCTTCAAAAGAGCGCATATCAACACAATTATTAGCACAGAAACCTTATGTAGAAAAGTTTATAGCCTTCAGTCTGAATCATTTTCAAAACAATCGAGAAAAAGGGCAACTTAACGAGTTTATAGATTATTTGGAGGAAAGTTTAAATGATATTCAATAAGAATTATAACTAACTTGAAAACTACACTGATATAGAATAAATAATGGATGTTAGTTGATAAAAATGTGCATCGACCGAGGTTATGCACCTTTTGTGTTTTATTGGGGCTTATATTTTGATAGAATAAGATAAAGGATATTTATTTTATATGAAGGGAGATTTTTAATGGATAAATATTTTTTAAACAGAGATGAAGCGGTTTTGCTTATAATTGATATTCAGGAAAGGCTGGTACCGGCAATGTTAAAGCCGGATGAGGTTATAAAAAACACCAACGTTTTAATTGCTATGGCAAAGGAGATGGATATTCCGATTCTTGTAACGGAACAATATCCAAAAGGCTTGGGCTGTACCGTGCCTGAGATTGAGGTCAATCTTGAGGGTGCTATTAAATTTGAAAAGAATTCATTTACCGCATGCACGGAAGGTGTATTATCGGCATTTGGTAAGCTGAATAGAAAAAAAGTGATAATAACGGGAATGGAAACCCATGTTTGCGTATTTCAGACTGTAAGGGATTTAATAAAATCCGGCTATCATGTGGTTGTGGCAGCGGACGGAGTATCATCCAGAACCAAAGAGAATTATAAAAACGGGTTATCTTTGATGAAGGATATGGGAGCGGTAATAAGCAATACAGAAACTATACTGTTTGATTTATTGAAAATATCCGGAACACCTGAGTTCAAGACTTTATCCAAATTGATTAAGTGATTGGTTCATAGAAGTTGCAACGAATTTAAGTGTGGAGCTGTGAAACCTTATTTTAAGGTGAGCAGCTCCGTTAATTTCTTTTTGGCAATGATAAAATCTTCTTTTTTATTTTGTAATAAATCCAAGAATTTTTCAAATAGTAACATAAGATA
>CAYXAT010000246.1:0-1757 GCA_964462065.1 uncultured Clostridiaceae bacterium
TATTTTTATGCAGGTATTCCTTCTTGCGGAATACTTCCGAATTTTGCGTAATTGAGCAATCTATTTTCTCTGAAAATATTGAAACCTATATAACCTCTGTCGATTAAATTTTTTTGCTCGTCCAAGTCTTCCAATTTCAATATATATGAGTCAATGGGCTTTTCATATCGCGCTATTGCCATATCTCTATGAAGAATGAACCTCCATAATCCTTCAGGATTCTCAGAGGAATGGTACTTTTTCCTCAAAGCTTTAATTTTTAACCCATTTTTCATTATATTATACAAACTAAACAGGTTTTGTGGTGATACAGTGCAAAGTAGGTGCCTGTATCCCATATTCCCAACCATAGAAGCCGCATGCTGCAGGGTTATGCTTTGAAGCGCATTACCTCTATAATCCGGGTGTACTACCGTTGTTTCAAGGTGCACAACCTTATCCATTTGACTTTTAGGCAAGCTTATATCATAAGCCAAGTTTTTGCTGCTTATCCCCGGAAAACTGATATAACGATAAGCAATTAAATCTCCAGTCTCGTTAAATACACCTATGATTTTGGCTCCTGCTACCATATCTTCGTGCATTTCATCAAAAGAGTCCTTAAAAAGAACTTTCTTGTTCGGAAGATTATCAAATACGTAGTTTTCTAAAGCTACTACCCCGGAAAGTTCTTCAATGCTTATAAATCGCATAAAGTATTTTTCAGGGATAGATAAATCTTTTGTGCGCCTGTTCAAAATTCCGCTTGTCATCATAATCGGCAACCTCCTTTTCACATATTTTATGACAACTTCTAACATGTCATAAAGTTGTTATCTAAAATTATAAACTAACAACTTCGACATGTCAACTAAGTTGTTAGAAAAATTTTTCGCAACTTCCGACTGAATTTGCTATTAATTTTAAATTATGAAACAGTATACTACGGAAAGGAACAACTTAAAGGTGAAAAGACACCTTATAGGAACGAAATGTTCACATTAATATATAGATGTTCCGCTAAGTCAGCTTTACATTTATATAACGTAAAAACATGACAGATTAATATGGTATCATCATTTTGTAGTTTTGTAAACTAATTTTTGAATTTTATCTGATATGTTTGGTGCATTTCCTACATAAAGAATCAAGTCTCCGGAATAGAAAACCAACTTGGGGCCGGGAGACAAATATAAATGTCCTGATCTTATTATGCCTATGATAGTTGCTCCGGTATGTTCCCAAAACCGAGTTTCCCCTATTGACTTTCCAATCAGCGGGCTGTCAAAGGGAACCTTTATTTCCAGTGGATATATAATACCTACATTACGCAATATCATTGCTTGTTCAATTATTGAATCAATTCTTTCAAGAATGGAATCCTCAATAACTCTTCTCTTTTGAGAAAGATTTGCTATATCTTCTCTTAGTGTTAAGATGGTGTCCTTGGATTGGTATTCTTTTATAAAAGTATCGGCGGCTGTTTTTGATTTTATTATAACGCCTTTTCTTTCGACAATTTCCACTACTTGCAACTCTTCAAGCAGTTTCAACGCCCTTCTAATTGTTTCCGGAGATACACTGTATTTTCCGGAAAGAGTTGAGCGGCCTTTTACAATTTCACCGATTTTCCATTCATCATTTAATATGCTATATGCAATATCTACTGCAATTTTTTCGTATTTGGCTACGGTTTTTTTATCGCCGATTTCCTTCAATTTCAAAATAACACCCCCCATAATGAAATATTAATATCAACTATATATTTTCATTTTTCG
>CAYXAT010000247.1:0-1753 GCA_964462065.1 uncultured Clostridiaceae bacterium
CTTAAATAGGCAATAATTATACCTATTGTAGTTATCATGCCAAGCATTTGCGGCAATATATTTTCAAAGGATTTCCATGCTTTTATAAGGGACTTTTTGGTTTTATTCTTATCCTTAATGAAAGATATAATCAATAAAATCGTTGCTAAAGAATAAAATATATAATTTTGCATTTTATAACCTCCGTTTATTTCATATTTTCATATTTTTCAATTATAGAAATAATTCTTTCTTTTCTTTGTTTTAAAAGCAGTATCCAATTTCCCAAAGCTTCCTTACCTGTTTCCGTAATAGAATACATTCTTTTGTTTGGACCCTGTTCACTTTCAGCCCATGAAGATGTTATTAAGCCTCTACTTTCCATGCTTCGTAAATTTCTATATATAACAGACATATTGATTGTATCTTTATCTATACCGAAATACCCTAATTTTTCTATTAAGCTATAACCGTGGGACTCCCCTTCTTTTAATAAACAGAGTAAACATGCCTCAATAAACCTATCCGGCTTCTTATGCATTCCCAAGCATTTCTTGTTCATAGTAGTTTCATTTTTCATATCCAAACTCCTCTCACGATACTATATACTCAACGGCTATATGTCATATGCATATAGTAGCACCAAATTTATCCGTAGTCAATATATTTTTAGATAAGTTTTTAGTATGTCTTTTTAACATTGATATGAAGTTTGGCAGGGTGAAGGGAAACCTCGGTAAACGCAATAGAATTGAAAGTTTAAGGAGATAAATATAAAAGTTAAGGAACATAATGGTAATGCTTTAATAGGACATGTATAATATAAGAAAAGCGCTAAGGGTGTAATAAGAAGAATCAGAATTTGCTTGTAAAAGTTGGTTGTTCGTGAATGAATTTAGGAGAAAGGAGATGAGCAGAATGGAATACATAACAGTCGCCGAGGCCGCCGAAAAATGGGGCGTTACAATACGGCAGGTGCAGCGTTTCTTGGTGGCGAAAAGGATACCATGTGTAAAACAATACGGGCGGTTATGTTTGATCCCGGCCGATGCTGAGAAGCCCGGTGATCTACGCCGTGAAAAGTCTGATTATACCGAAAAACTTCTTCTTTCCGATTTCGAAGAAGTCGTCGCCGCGACAACATTACCTATGCCTCGCAATAATCCCGATGCGATTATGAATAGCTTAGGCGAACAGCGGTTACGGCTGCAATATGAAGGCGAACTCGCTTATTTGCGGGGTGATTTTGAGCGGACAAAAAATTGCTTCAGAAAAACTGAAGGGGATACTGTATCAAGGCTGCGCGCCAGTTCCATAGCCATAGCAGCGGCAATCAGCACGGGCGATTATTCCTTCTATTTAGAAATTGAAACTTTTCTCAAAAGCATCATAAAAGCGAATGAAGATAATAGGCTGTCCGGTTTTGCAGAGTTGTGCTTATCCACCGCCCATGTGAGTACAGTTGCTCACGATATGATTCCCCTGTGGTTGAAAGAGGGGGATTTTACATCCTTGATGCCCCAAACGATACCGGACGCGGCTTATAAGCGTGCGAAATATTTTCAGTTGATAGGAAAATATGAATCAATGCTTGCCGTAGCTGAAACCGCACTTGCCTTTTGCGCCTCAGGATCGGGAATAAATTTTCATGACACTTACTTCCGAATTGTTTGTGTTATGGCTTGCTGTGCTCTTGGACGAATGCATGAAGCAAAACGGCGATTGTTGGATGCCCTGAAAATCGCATTGCCCTATGGGTTTATAACCCCGTTTG
>CAYXAT010000248.1:0-1739 GCA_964462065.1 uncultured Clostridiaceae bacterium
AAATATTATATTGCCAACAGTTTTTAACTATGCTATACTACAAATTGTGAAAAATTCACACATAATCGGATTGATTAAAGGGTGCATTTGTCTTTAATCAAGATGATGATTATGGAGGAAAAACCAGGAGGTATTAATAAAATGTCAGTAATATCAATGAAACAATTGTTAGAAGCGGGTGTTCATTTTGGGCACCAAACAAGAAGATGGAATCCTAAAATGGCGGAATTCATTTTTACGGAAAGGAACGGCATTTATATAATAGACCTGCAAAAGACCGTAAAAAAAGTTGAAGAAGCTTACAATTTCATCAAAAAAGTAACCGAATCCGGTCAGAGTGTACTATTTGTCGGTACAAAAAAACAAGCCCAGGAATCAATCGAGGTTGAAGCAACAAGATGTGATATGTTTTATGTTAACCAAAGATGGCTTGGGGGCATGTTAACAAATTTCAAAACTATAAAGAAACGAATTGACAGGCTGAACGAGTTGGAAAAGATGGAGGAAGACGGAACCTTCAGTGTGCTTCCCAAAAAGGAAGTTTTGGGATTAAGGGCAGAAAAAGAAAAGTTGGAAAAGAATTTAAAAGGTATCAAATCAATGGAGGAATTGCCGGGTGCAATCTTTATTGTAGACCCGAGAAAAGAAAGAATAGCAATTCAAGAAGCGAGAATATTGGGAATACCTGTTGTTGCGATTGTGGATACAAATTGTGATCCGGAAGAAGTCGATTATCCAATCCCGGGCAATGATGATGCTATCAGAGCTGTAAAGCTTTTAACATCAAAGGTTGCCGATGCAGTTATAGAGGCAAGGCAAGGCGAACAGCTTTCTGAATAAACTAAACTATGACAAGGGTATGGATAAATATAATCCCTACCCTTTAATATTAGGAGGAGATAAAGTGATTAGTGCATCTATGGTTAAAGAACTGAGAGAAATAACAGGGGCAGGCATGATGGACTGCAAAAAGACTTTAGTGGAAACAAACGGCGATATGGAAAAAGCAATTAAATTATTAAAAGAAAAGGGATTGGCAGCAGCTGCAAAAAGAGCAGGGCGAATAGCATCCGAGGGTATTGTTGAATCTTATATACATGGCGGCGGAAGAATAGGTGTATTGATTGAAGTTAATTCAGAAACTGATTTTGTTGCCAAAAATGAAAGTTTCAGATTATTTGTCAAAGATATGGCCATGCAAGTAGCAGCCTCCAAACCGTTATATGTCTCAAGAGAGTTTGTTGATAAAAGTCTCATAGAAGAGCAAAAAGAAATATATAAAGCCCAAGCGTTGAATGAAGGTAAACCCGAGAAAATAATTGAGAGAATGGTGGAAGGCAGAATTGAAAAGTTTTTTAAAGAGATTTGCTTATTAGAGCAACCCTTTATAAGAGATACAGATAAAACCGTGAATGATATACTGATGGATTTAATCGCCCGAATGGGAGAGAATATATCAATCAGAAGATTTGAACGATATGAAATGGGAGAAGGGTTAGAGAAGAAACAAGATAATTTTGCTGAAGAAGTTATGAGTCAAATGAATAAATAGCCGGTCAATATAATGTTGCTTATAAAGCAATAATATTGGACCCGGTTTAATAGCAATTGAATGAACGGCAGAATAACGAAGCTTTTTTAAATGCATTATATAAAGAATTTGCCTAATTCAAGCATTAAATATGCCATGCATATTAAAAAAGAGGACACTTTGTGTTCTCTTTTTAAAATTAAGAAGG
>CAYXAT010000249.1:0-1690 GCA_964462065.1 uncultured Clostridiaceae bacterium
AGCAGCGGTCCTTATCATCCATTACTGAATCCGGATGGAACAGGTGATTCTGTAAGCGACAGAGTTGACTTTATTCCCTGGATGACCGAAAGACCGGTAGTTAAAGTTATTGAGTGTATGATTGAGAACATGGAACTGGAATATTATAGCTTAACACTGATTAAAGGCAAGAAATACAAAGTAAGTTTATATATAAAAGTAACCGGGGTAGTTTATGTCAGTATTAATGGAGAAACAGTTTCTTTGGATTTCATAAAATGGTTTGCTGAAAGGCTTGTAATGAAAATACCGAATCCGAAAACAGACAGTCCTATAATAAACTACAAAGCCATCTGCTGTGCAATGGTATTGAACGATAGCATTAGGGTTGAAATAGTGTTATGCACCATAGTTGAAATACGCGGAATACGCAATATTTCTATACAGTCGTTGGGCTCTTGTGCCCCACGTAAATTTATCGGCACAAGTACTCTTGATTTACCAACGGACTTCCATAATGGGGGAAAGGAAAACCATACAGAATGCATAAAAGCAGAGGTAATATTTAGCACCTACAGATTTAGAAAAACGTTGGTGCATTATATTGATATATCAGAGCTTTTTTAGGGATGTAGAATAGTTCGGCTTGTATAAAAATATTGTAACAAAATTAGGACATCTTCAATACTATATATCAGGACAAAGCCTATTTCATTAGAATAAATTAAAAAAGCAGGCAAAATCCTAACATTTAAGAAAGGAGGGATTTTAGTGAGTGAACAGAATGCAAGAGAGAACAATGGTTATGCTGTACGTCAGGTAGAGCCGACAAATGAATGTATAAGTGTAGATAAGATTTATGATTGGGTTACTATTGAGACTAATCAGATTCAGGAGATACCTATTCCTACGCCTCAAATGGAACCAATTGAAGAAGCTTTAGACAATGGTGATCAGCTCTTGATTACAGGGACTATAGATTTACCGGATGATGTCGATTCAAGTATTGTAAGCATTGTAAGAAAAATTATAATCATAGATGGCCAACCCGTCGAGGTAGGTTGTGCACAGATATTGAAAACGATAACGTTAAACGTGAATGTTTATGATGTAACAGAAGGAGATATTGAACCGATAGCAACTTTTTCAAGTACATTCCAAATACTGGAGAGGGCCGGACTATGCTTTCCTGAGCCTTTTACTTCCGATAATATAATTTTAAATGTTTTAAATGCTCAGGCTCTTTCGCTAAGTGCTGTGCCGGTTAATGGTAATTTAGTATTTGAGATAGGAATTTGCCAGGAGCTGCAGGTGATAACGAGGGTAAGCCTTGAAGTACTTGCCAGATTTTGTGAGCCGAGAGACAACATAATTGATTGTGGTAATAGCATTTTCGGATGCAGTGTACCGGCTTTTCCTACGCAGTGTCCTGTTATTTTCCCAGGCAGTTAGATATAAAACCAATAATTATATGCGTAGGAAAAGCTGTGCGTCCTACGCATATAACTTATCAAAAGATAAAATAGCCAATAGCTAAAAACTAATTGATTGGAGGATTATTCATGCCAGAAGTAAGTTGGTTGGACTTTTTTATCTTAGTTCTAACTGCTTTTAGTATTATTCATCTTACTCTAAATCGGTTATCTGCTTATTTTGTAAAAAAAACATACTTGGCCAAATGGGTATTATGCATGTTAACTTCGGCTTTAAT
>CAYXAT010000250.1:0-1689 GCA_964462065.1 uncultured Clostridiaceae bacterium
CCGCAATCGGCAACAACACTTCGATATTGTCATTCCGAGGGTATTGCACTGTCATTCTGAGCTATAGCGAAGAATCTTGACCCCAAAGACATGACCCTAACAGTCTGTTCTCGGGACATCTGACAACTGTTCTCTGGTTTCTCCGGCTATTGGCCGATATAATATAAAACGGAGGTAAATTAATGAAACTAATTAGAATCCCCCTGGGGATATATCAAGCAAATTGTTATATATTATGGGATGACAAGACTAAAAAAACCGCAATAATCGACCCCGGCGGAGATTTTTCAGATTTAAAACGCATAATTGAAGAAAAATCCTTGGATGTGGAATATGTAATTTTAACTCATGCCCATGCCGACCATATAGGCGCAGTGGGAGACTTGAAGAACAATTACAACATAAAAGTGGCGGTACACAATGAAGATTATGAAATGCTGAAAAACAGAAGCATTAACCATTCTGATGTAATGGGAAATGAAATAATAGAAATTGAAGCTGATGTAAGACTAAGTGACGGAGACATAATAACAATAGGTGACGCGAAACTTCACATAATACACACACCGGGGCATTCAAAAGGAAGCATCAGTATAAAAAGCGGAGATATAATATTTACGGGAGATACACTATTTGCCGGTTCAATCGGCAGAACGGACTTAGAAGGCGGTTCCTATAAAGAAATAATAAAGTCAATAAAAGAAAAAATAATTGTTTTACCTGAAAAGACAAGAGTATATCCGGGGCACGGGCCTTCCACATCCGTAAAAACGGAAAAGGAAAGCAACCCATTTCTACAATGAACTATTAAATTACGGGAGGAAAAATAATGTCAAGTTACAAAAGGACACATATGTGCGGAGACTTAACAACAAACGATATTGGGAAAGAAGTGTCTTTGGCTGGATGGGTACAAAAGAGCAGGGACCTTGGAGGACTGCTATTTTTGGATTTAAGAGACAGAACAGGATTGGTTCAAATATTATTTGATAAAGATAAGAACGAGAACCTTTTTAAAGCTGCAGAGGGCGTAAAAAATGAATACGTAATATTCATATCCGGAACAGTGCAAAAAAGAGAAGGCGCTGTAAATACAAAAATAAAAACCGGAGAAATTGAAATCATGGCTTCCGGCATTGAAGTGCTCAGTAAAGCGGAAACACCGCCTATCTACATTGAAGATGATTTAAACGCATCTGAAAGTATAAGGCTGAAATATAGATATCTTGACTTAAGAAGACCGATCATGCAAGAAAAACTTTTTATAAGAAACAAAGTTTATAAAATTATAAGAGACTATTTTTATGATAACGGATTCATAGAGACGGAAACGCCTTTTTTATCAAAAACAACTCCTGAGGGTGCCAGGGACTATTTGGTACCCAGCAGAGTGCAACCGGGCAAATTCTATGCCCTACCTCAATCACCTCAAATTTTTAAGCAGATACTCATGGTATCCGGCTTTGACAAGTATTTTCAAATAGTAAAATGCTTTCGCGACGAGGATTTGCGGGCTGACAGGCAACCGGAATTCACTCAGCTTGATGTGGAAATGTCTTTCGTTGAAAGAGAAGACGTCATAGGAGTTATCGAGGGCTTAATGGTTAAAGTTTTTGAAAGCGTTAAAGGTGTACAACTGAAACCTCCTTTTATGAGATTAAAGTATGAAGAGGCTATGGATAGATTCGG
>CAYXAT010000251.1:0-1686 GCA_964462065.1 uncultured Clostridiaceae bacterium
CCGGCTCTTCACCGGGGTCTTCTTCAGTCAAAATTATCTCATCTGAGTATTGCCCTGCCAGGGTCCCCAGGTTTTCTCTTCGGGTAAAAGCTTTCCCACCGGGGCAGCCGAATACGGTAACAATATTTCTTCCCTTATACTCCTCTTTTGTGGATTCATAAAGCTTGGTGAAGCTCAGCTTATTATGTGCATAATCCACAATCACAATCTTTTCTCCGTCTTGACTCTCGTATCTCTCCATCCTTCCGCCGGATCGGGCCTTCACTAGACCGTTGTAAATATGTACAAATGGAATGTCCAGGGCATATGCTGCGGCTATTGCACCCAACGCATTTTCAATATTAAAAAGTCCCGGCATTGTGAGCGCAAATTCCTTATCAAATTTATGGGTTTTTACCTTAAATAGTAGGTTGCCTCCTTCTTTTCTTATGTCATATCCCAACACTTCCGCTTTTTTATCGAATCCGAAAGTGATAGTACGCTCCGAATCCTTTGACGCTTCCGATACTCTATCAACGAAATCTGATTCTAAGTTCACACAGGCATATTTACATTGTTTAAAGAATTTTAACTTGGACGAAAAATAGTCTTCAAAATCCGAATGCTCGATAGGGCTGATATGATCTTCGGAAATATTTAAAAATATACCTACGTCAAAATTTACATCAAATAGCCTGCCGTATTTAAGGGCTTGGCTGGATACCTCTGTAATCATATATGTGATGCCGCTGTTTAACGCATTATCATAATGCTTTTGTAAGTCTAGGGATTCCGGTGTTGTTATGTGAGATTCCTCGTTTATTACACCGTCATATGTATCAATGGAAGATATGATTCCGGACTTCGGCTCTTTAATGCTCTCCAAATGCTCATCTAAAATATATTTTACATAATAAGAGGTTGTTGACTTTCCTTTTGTGCCAGTTATACCTATCAGGTTCATTTTTTCTCCGGGATAATTAAAATAAATATTTGAAACAAGGGATAAGGATTTTTGAATATCATTGACTATGATGCAGGGTATATTTTTGTGATAATTCGTCTCACTAATATATGCTACAGCACCTTTTTTAATTGCCATATCCAAGTATTCTTCTTTAAATGCTTTGCCTTTACATACAAAAAGAGTGCCTTTTGAAACCTCATTAGAATTATAGGAAACATCGGATATAAGTACTTTTTCCGCATCTTCTTTAAAGTCCCTCGAAATATAAAGTCCTTTTTCCTGTATTTTTGAAAAATAATAATCTAAAGTATACTCTTCCATATATATTTCTCCTTTAGTTTTTAAAATGGTGCTTATTTTCACATGGGGCAAAGCCAAAGGTTCTTAAGACTCTTCGCTATGCTCAGAGTGACATCTGACACTCACGCCATCTTGAGAAGCCTGTGAATCTATATGAATGTCATCCTGAGGGCGCAGCCTGAAGGATCTTCGAGACTCTCCTTTTCGCTCTGAGTGACACCTGTTTTAATTTTACATTTGGTTATAATACTTTTTAAACTTAACATACTGACTTATATTATTTTTATATAAGAACAGCAGCCTTTTTATATTGTTATCTCCTTCTAAAAACAGGGGATTTACCATTCTTCCTTGCCCCGACAGTTCTTTTATTTTATCCACATAAACTTTGTCCTTTATATATTTATAGCCAATACTTAGGGGCACTACAGTCCACAGGT
>CAYXAT010000252.1:0-1685 GCA_964462065.1 uncultured Clostridiaceae bacterium
ATCGATTAATTCACCGTCTACAGGTTGGTAATCAACCTTAAAATCGCTGGTGTGGACAATAACGCCCACCGGGGTGTGTAAAGCCACTGCAACTGAATCTGCAATGCTGTGGTTTGTTTTTATAAACTCAACTTCAATTTCTCCAAATTTCAATCTGTCCTTAGGCTTTATTGTTCTCATTTCCACTTCAGAGAACAATCCGAATTCTTTCAGCTTGTTACCTATCAGTCCTAAGGTAAGTCTTGTTCCGTATATCGGTGTGTTCAACTGTCTTAGGACATAAGGTAAGGCACCGATGTGGTCCTCATGGCCGTGGGTTAATATAATTGCTTTTACCTTCTCCTTGTTTTTTATAAGATAAGTGATATCAGGTATCACTAAATCGATTCCCAGCATATCTTCATCCGGGAACATCAGTCCGCAGTCTATTACAATAATTATATCCCGGTATTCTACTACCATCATATTCTTTCCTATTTCCTGCAGACCTCCCAAAGGGATTAATTTAAGTTTAGCTTTGGTGCTTGACAAAATCATACTTCCTTTCATTTTCTATATTCCGTATCAAAAACTATATATTTATTAGATTAATACAAATCGCTTTTATTTATCCATAAAGCATGTTTCATTGACCGGCGAACATCAATAAAAAACATACCTAAAGAATGATACCAAATGATTAGAACATTTAGCAATGTATTAATCTACTACGTACTTTATTTTTTTATTATTTTCTTATTTATTTTTTCCCGCTCTGCATTTACTGCAGTATCCGTAGAATTTTACGTTGTGATTTATAATTACGAAATCATATTTTTTTTCAATTTCATGTTCGATGTTATCCAATAAATCTTCTTCTACCTCTATTATCATACCACATTTGGTGCAAATTAAATGATGATGCTGATGGTCCTCATCTAATATTATTTCATATCTGCTTTTACCGTCATTAAAATTATGTTTATAGGCAATTTTTGTTTCGTCCAATAATTGCATTGTCCTGTAAACTGTGGCCAATCCTATTTCGGGGCATCTTTTTTTAACCAATTCGTATATCTCATCTATGCTTAAGTGTTCCCCTTTATTCTCATAAATAACGTCTAGTATTGACCTTCTTTGAGGAGTAAGCTTAAAGCCTCTTTCTTTAAGTACGGTTTTGAAATTTTCATTAAATAATTCCATTCCAACATCTTCCTTTTATATTTATATTATCATACTATTATCAATTGGTAAAAAAGTCAATAGAATAAAGTGAAAAAAAGGAAATTGGACTTCTTAATCAAATTAAAAAAAGCCGGTTAACCGACTTTTTAATTTGATTCTTCCTGTATCAATTCTTCATAAGCTTCAATAACTTCGTTCAGCTCATCTTCATCTTCTATACCAACCAACACATCATCGCCGTTTTCATCCTGTTCAATCCTAAGGACATATACCTCATCCACCTCGTCTGATTGAAGCTCTGCTTCATCTTCATCAGTAGGCAGAAGTATTGCATATTCAATATCATTTACTTCCAATGTAGCTATTATTTCAAATTCAGTTTCATTACCTTCTTCATCATAAAGAACGATAAGATCCATATCGTCGCTCATTTCTTCACCCCATTTCTATAACATATTGTTTATTCTATCTTACAGATTATGCTATGTCAATGATAACAAATTATTTACCGGAGAACAGTG
>CAYXAT010000253.1:0-1674 GCA_964462065.1 uncultured Clostridiaceae bacterium
ACTCCGCCAAATATGCTCATGAATAGGAGGGCTCCTCCAAAACAATAAGGTAAAGGTACACTTAAAATGAGTAGAAAAACTAATAGTATTACGTCTAATAGAACAATCGTTAACATTTACTTTCCCTCCCTGTCATCTGCAAATGAAAGGTCTATGAATTCTTTTATATACACTATAAGTTGCACAATTGCATAAGCAACCATCAGCAAAATTCCAATAAATACGGAACTTTCTCCTAAGAACATCGGTATATAAAGTAAGTCACTAGTCTTCCATCTGGTAAGAGAATATTCGAAAAACCAATAAGACCAGTATAGAAGCCAAAATCCTACACCCGTAGATATTAAAGCTTTTATTATCATTAGGAGCTTTTCCGTCTTTTTCTTTTTAATATATACAGTTAGAACGCCACACTCAATATGAGTATTTGTTTCAGACGCGTTTACTCCACCCAGCATATAAAGCCAAACCATAGGAAACAATAATAATTCCTCAATTCCCATTAGGGGTGCTTTAAAAACATAGCGCAATATTACTTGTGCAACCACAAGGCAAGTAATAAAAATCGCCAAAAAACAAGAGATTCCCCTGATAGCATTAAGAAACACTTTATATGTCTTTTTTAACATGCTAACTTCCCCCATTAAATTTCTCCTCCTTCTTTATTGCTTATTGATTATATAGAAAAATCTATATTTCAAACTTAGTCTCGTTTGCTTATGATGCAATGCGCATTCATCAGTCAGGATATTCTTAGTTTTACTTGATAAAACCAAGCAACTCGTCTTTCCCCATATTTTCTACGCCTAGTTTTTTTAGGTTTCGTCCTTCTGCACGGAAATCTATATTAAGCAGTGTTGATGCCAAATCAATTATCATATCCATTATCGGGGTCTCAACGTTCAGCATCTTTCCGAATTCCGACATTGGAACCAAACCCATAGGTATATCTTCTAATAAAAGTCGGGTTTTCAAGCTATCCGGTGCTTTTATTCCTGCATAAGCCCCTACATTTCTAACCGTTTCATGTAAGTTTTCGCCAGATGCACCATAGTATTGGAACAAACTTTCTTTTATTGTCTTTACAGTTATCCCCAAGGCATTACATATCTCTATTCTTTCTGCATCTAATTTTTCAATCATATTGCTTATAGAAGGAGTGATGCTGTCATAATAGTACTTAAAATCACCTTTTGTGGCTTCTATCCAGCCGGTATTCAAAAGAACCGGTATAGGATGAATCACTGCGTTTAAGTTACTGAAATCGGATACCAAAATATTTGTTTCTTCTACTAATTGGGGATATGGTTCTTTCAGTAATTCCATTATTTCCTTCGTATCCTTCTTTGGATACGCTGATATTGGCAATACTTTTTTGATTCCACCTATATTTGCCACACCCGGAGCTTCTGCTCTGCATGCATAGAATAAACTGTTTGTTTGGGCAAGCTTAATTGATGCATTACATTGTTTTTCTTTCAACACTCTTCTAAATTCCAAAACTCCACCGGTGGAACCCGGGCAAAGAACAACTACCTGCCCGTCTTTTAGAACCGGTGCCAGGTTTCCCGCAATGTATTCATGGGCATTGGCAGGAACCACAACAAAGATTATGTCTCTGCCGGTAACTGCTTCCTCAATGTTTGTTGTCATACATTCTATCTTTGCGAAACC
>CAYXAT010000254.1:0-1631 GCA_964462065.1 uncultured Clostridiaceae bacterium
AACCATGTGCCTTTTGCCAAAGCCAAAAATATCGATATTATATCATTATTTTATATTTATTAGAATACAAAAGTTTCTACTCCAATTCATGTATGGATAGGGTTCTGGTATGCCGTGTATGATTCCATTCTTTATCTTTCATCATAAGGATGCCCTCTATTGCGATTGGAATCCAAGTTATGCAATACAGCAGATAAGTGGGGTAATAGAAAAGCAATTTGTATGAAAATTTATTATCTACATAAAGACTGAAAGGTATCAAAAGAAACTGCATCACGCCATAAACTTTAAAAAATTTAGGAAATAAATTCAAGGTAAGAATGAACATATCACTATCAAACATATAAACATTTAAAATTGGCACTAAAATCATCAATCCCCCTAAAAGAATTAAATAGGGTTGTAAAGTATATAAAGCACAGTCCAATAAGGCTACATTTTTTTCTTTGATACCTTTTTTTATTAATTTAAGAAAGTATCTGGAATTAACATCAGCAAATCCTTGCATCCATCTGCACCTTTGACTCCACGATTGCGATAGCGTTATGGGTTTTTCATCGTACACTACAGCATCATGGGCCCAGCCTACCTTGATACCGCTAAGCACTAAGTTTATTGTGAATTCTAAATCTTCCACCAGGCAGGTAGCTTCCCAGCCAACATCTTTAAGAGTGTTTACATCTACACAAAAACCGGTGCCTGCTATCTCGCAACTTAAACCCAAATTCCATCTTGAACACTGAAAAAGCCTGTTTGCAGCCCAAAAAGCAATAGAATAGCTGGCTGTCACCCAAGAATCTTCTGGATTTTTGCTGTCTATATAGCCTTGTATAACTTTATAGCCCTCACAAAGCTTGTTGTTCATCTCTTTAAGAAAATTTCTTGAAACCAAATTATCAGCATCAAAAACTATAACTGCATCAAAATCTGTGTTATTCTTTTTAAAAATCACTTCGTTAAATGCCCACTTAAGGGCATGACCTTTACCTTTATCCTTATTATCTTTTCTCACTAATACATTGGCACCTTTTTCCCTGGCTTTATAAGCTGTGCTATCCGTGCAATTATCCGCTATGACAAATACATCGTAATATTCTTTAGGGTAATTTAAGTAATTGAGATTTTCAACTATATTACCTATTACTTCTTCTTCATTATGCGCCGGTATAAAAACAGCAAATCTCTTCTCAGGAAAATAGTTTTTGTATTGTTCAAAATTCAACTTTTCCAGAACCCCGAAAACAGACATAAAAAAATAGTATAATCCAAAAAGCACAAATATAATTTGGATAACGGTAAAAAAAATCAAAATCAAGCTTTTTAACATATATGCCTCCGTTACGAAATTAATATATTGCCTTTTTATTATTCCATTTTTTCAGTTTTTATATGATTGGATTCGAGATGTTTTTGAATTTACAAAAATATTTCGGTTTATATTTTTATAAACAATAACAGTATTAAGGTGCTCAGGTTAAAAACCAAATGTGCAGTTACCGCTGCAAAATAGCCTCTTTTCTCATAAATATAATTACAAAAAAGGGCTAAGCCGAAAAATGATGGGATTCCGCCTGCATTATAATGTGCTATTGTAAATATTGTGGCGGAAAGTATAGAAGCATAGGCTGTAG
>CAYXAT010000255.1:0-1604 GCA_964462065.1 uncultured Clostridiaceae bacterium
TTAAAAAATCCTTAGCTTAGAGGAGCGAAACACAAACTATTTAACACTACCTGATACTATTTCGTTGACTTACTTTATGATATATAAATAAGCCTATATGGAGAATACTTGAAGACGAAAAACACACCCCTCCTATATCTCCCTTCTGCCTTCTAATGCTTTCATCAGTGTTATTTCATCCGTGTATTCCAAATCGCCGCCCACCGGCACACCGTGGGCTATTCTTGTTGTTTTGATTCCTAAGGGTTTGATAATCTTTGATATATACATAGCCGTGGCTTCACCCTCTATATTCGGATTGGTGGCAAGGATTATTTCAGCCACATTGCCTTCCCTTATCCTGTTTAAAAGTTCTCTTATTTTTATATCATCAGGGCCTATATCGTCCATGGGAGATATTGCACCGTGTAATACATGGTAAACTCCTTTAAACTCCCTTGTCCTCTCCATGGCAACAACATCCCTGGGATCCTCTACAACACAGATAATACTTTCATCACGTTTGGGATCCGAGCAGATATTACATTTTTCTCTATCGGTAATATTGCAACAAATTTCACAATATTTTATATTCTTTTTTGCATTCATAATCGCCCGTGCCAAATCCTCCGCTTCCTTATCCGAAATATCCAACAGATGGAATGCAAGGCGCTGTGCGGTTTTATTGCCTATGCCGGGCAGTTTTGCAAATGCCTCTATTAATTTAGCTATAGGGGCTGCATAATAGCTCATCAGAATAATCCTCCGGGCAGGTTCAGCCCGCCTGTTATTTTACTCATTTCCTTAGCTGCCATTTCATCTGCCTGCCTGATAGCTTCATTGACAGCTGCCATTATCAAGTCTTGCAGCATTTCAATATCATCGGGGTCAACGATTTCCGGATTCAAAGTTATTGATTTAACTTCCTTTTTACCCGTTATAACAACAGTAACGGCTCCGCCTCCGGCACTTGCCTCTACCGTTCTTTGCTCAATTTCCTCCTGCAGCTTCATCATTTCTTTTTGCATCTTTTGCGCTTGCTTCATCATGTTACCCATATTTCCCATTCCACCGGGGAATCCGCCTTTTGCCATGATTAGTCCTCCTTTATTTTAAGAATATAATTAACAATTTTAAAAACAAATTTGTTATTTATTCGTCTACAATCTCCACCAGGTCTTCGCCAAAAAGTTCAATGGCTTTATCTATCACATATTGTTCATCTATTATATTATCTTTGACCTCTATCCCGTTACTTTTATTATATTCATTCACATCATAGGAATGATTATTATCTCCGTCATTCTCTACCTCAATTTCTTCTTTAGTGCAAACAGTTTCATCGGAATCAGATAAATTATCCTCAGCTATACCTTTTAATTCGTTTTCAAAAATCGGTTTTATAATAATGGGCATACCAAAATATTCTTCTGCCAAGTCTTCTATTTCTTTCTTTACCTTGCCTTTCTCCACGGCTTCTTTAGAAAAGTTGTATTCATTCCCGAAGCATAGCAAGACCTTGCAATCATCAATTACAGTCGGCTTGCAGCAAGATAGATGGGTTCTTAAGGTTATTTTTTTCTTTTTGCTGAATTCCTTAACAAAATCGTCCCAACCCTCTATTA
>CAYXAT010000256.1:0-1564 GCA_964462065.1 uncultured Clostridiaceae bacterium
GTCTTCATCTAATTTTCCCTCAATAACTAAAACAAATTCTCCCTTAATTTCCCTCTCGGAAAAATCCTCTATTGCACCTTTTATATCTGTCCTAATTGTTTCTTCAAATTTCTTTGTTAATTCTCTGGATATTGAAATTTTTCTGTTTCCTAAATACTTATACAAATCATTAAGGGTTAAAAGCAGCCTGTGTGGTGCCTCATAAAGAATTATTGTTCTTTTTTCATCTACTAGCTTCTCCAACCTATTGACTCTGTTTTTACCTTTACCGGATAAAAAACCTTCGAAAACAAATCTGTTTGTTGCAAGACCTGAAATGGACAATGCCGTTAAAGAAGCCGAAGCACCGGGTATAGGTATTACTTTTATTCCGTTCTCCAAACAAAGCTTTACCAAATCTTCTCCCGGATCTGAAATACAGGGCATACCTGCATCAGTAACCAGAGCTATATTTTTACCCTCCAGCAAAAGGTTTACAACCTTTTCACCTTTTGTTTTTTTATTATGTTCATAATAGCTGGTCAGAGTATTTTTTATTTCATAATGGTTAAGAAGCTTTGAAGTCCTCCGAGTATCCTCCGCTGCAATCATATCTACTTCGCTTAACACTCTAAGACATCTCAAGGTTATATCTTCTAAATTGCCTATAGGAGTGGCGCATAAAAATAAAGTACCCATCACTCCATCCTCCCGTATATGCTATATATTTCTTTGGTATAATTACCTTTATCATCGTAAATGTATAAAGGCTCCATAAATTTCAGCTCCGGCTTACCGCCTCTTACGCCCTCAATAAGCAACAAATGCGGTCTTTTGTCCGGTGAAGAATGAATAAATCTTATTCTTTTAGGTTCCAAACCCTTATTTCGCATCACATAAAGTATATCTACAAGCCTATCTGTCCTGTGTACCATGGAAAACCTTCCTCCGGGAACTAAAAGTTCAAAGGAAGCATCAATAACATCTTTCAAAGTACAATATATTTCAAATCTGGCTGAAGCCTGGTTTTCATCGGGGCTTATTATTCCGCTATCAGCCTTTATATAAGGTGGGTTTGTTACAACTGCATTATACTTCCCTTTACCCAAAAATGCCGGAGCCTCTTTCAGATCCATTTTAAATACTTTTATGTAGTCGCAAAGTTTATTATACTCAACGCTGCGCTTCGCCATTTCCGCCATATCTTCAGAAATTTCTATTGCAGTTATGTCCTTGGGTTTCTTTTTTGCATAAAGTAAGATGGATATCACTCCGGTACCGGTCCCTAATTCCAAAACGCTGTCTGACTTCTTAATTTGCGCAAAATCAGATAATAAAACTGCATCTACACCGAATCTGAACGCTTTTTCTTTTTGTATTATATAATAACCATTTTGCAAATCATCCAAGGTTTCGCCCTGTTTAATCAAAACTTCCATACCCTTACCTCACTTTTATAGCTTCGATAATCTATCTATTATTCTTTGAATCAATTTAAAGTCCTACTACGCCTTTACTATATGGAATAAATACTCTTTTGTAAAGAATAGCAGCTTAAATTTTTGCCTTGAATCCCATTTATATA
>CAYXAT010000257.1:0-1540 GCA_964462065.1 uncultured Clostridiaceae bacterium
AAAATTGTTATGCCTAATATAATAACGAATATTATGAGTATGGGTGCAATTAAATCAAACATTTTAGTCCTCCTTTTCTATTTTTTTAACTATAATTTTCATATCAGCAACTTCGGTTACTATTACCTTAGCGCCATTTTCAATAAAATCACCTTGTGATTGTGCACTAATTCTTTTATCCTCTATTAATACTATTCCTGCAGGTCTTAATATGGTTTCGGCAATACCTGTTTTACCGATATAAGAATTATCCAATCTCTGGCTTGTGTATCCCTCTTCCTTATTCTGTTCAGTATTTAAAACTAAAAACTTTAGATACTTGCTTACATATCCTAATTTATAAAGCAAAAAAATTGCAGATACGAATAGCAATATGGTAATTATTATCAATAACAAGGCTTCGTACAAATTTGATGTAATCAATGCAATACTAATTACTACGCATACTATTCCGGTAATTCCGGGAACACCGAAGCCCGGTATAGCTCCTTCTATCATTAACAGTATTAATCCCAGAACATATAAAAATATGCTAAGTGTTGTCCAATCGCCAAACATCTGCCTCACCCTTCCATTCTTTAATGTGTATAACCTCTATATATTATTATAGCATAAAACTTACACTGAGAATATGTAAATAATATCAATTATAAACCTATAATACAATAGTGAAACAGTAGTTAAACAGTAGTGGAACTATTATTTAAGACATTTGGTTGATCGTAATGTTTCCTAAATACCCGAAGACCTGAAATCTAAGATTTCAGGTCTTTATATTCTTTAATTTAAATGCTTTTTAACCAACATATTTACGATTCTTCCATCCGCCCTACCCTTAACCTTCGGCATAAGCGCTTTCATCACATTACCCATATCTTTTGCACTCTGCGCTCCTACCTCAAAAATTGTCTGCGTAACCAGTTCATCCACTTCATCCTCGCTTAATTGTTCCGGTAGATAGGACATCAAGATATCAACTTCTCTTTCCAAGTCCTTTACTAAATCAGGTCTGTTTCCTTTTTCAAATTCCGGTATAGAGTCTTTTCTTTGTTTGGCTGCCTTTGCTATAACATCAAGAATTCCTTCATCGTCCATCTCTATTCTTTTGTCTTTTTCTTGCTGCAATATTGCAGCCCTAACCATGGTGATAACATTTTTCCTAATGGTATCTTTTTCTTTCATTGCAGTTTTCAAATCCTGCTGTAAAATCTGCTTGAAAGACATATAATCAACTCTCTCTATTTAAATTTTCTTTTTCTAGCTGCTTCAGATTTCTTTTTCCTTTTAACACTCGGCTTTTCGTAGTGCTCTCTCTTTCTTACCTCAGCCAAAACTCCTGCTCTAGCGCATTTCTTTTTGAAACGTCTCAATGCACTTTCTAAAGATTCGTTTTCTCCTACTCGAATTTCTGACATCTAATACACCCTCCCTCCGCTGGTAACAATCATTGCGTAAATCTAAACTGCATAAAGCGGGACAAATTAAACACATAATCCATTATACAGTACATGTCAGTAAGGTGTCAATAATAGGTTTAAAC
>CAYXAT010000258.1:0-1533 GCA_964462065.1 uncultured Clostridiaceae bacterium
AGAAGGAAATGATAGAGAAGATAACGGATGTGATGAGTGAAATAACCAGTATACCCAAGCAAGCATTCACCATATATGTTAATGAATATGAAAGAGACAGCGTAGGCGTCGGTGGAGTCCCACTTTCAGAGAGGAAATAATAACTGTCCATCCGTCGTGCAGGGAACAATATAAGGAGAAAATATTGTGAGAAAAGTTATGAACGAAAGAATAAAAGAATTGATAAAAGAGCACGGTACATCGTTTTATATTTATGATGAGGACATTATTTCAAGGCAGGTTCAGACATTGACAGATAAATTTTCTCAGTTTGAATTTTTATATTCAATAAAAACAAATCCTTTTGCTCCCATTGTAGATTTTATTGCTTCCAAAGGTTTTGGAGCTGATGCTGCATCTGCGGAGGAAGTCAATATAAGCCAAAGAGCAGGTTTGTCGTATGAAAAGATACTGTATTCAACACCTGGTAAAACACGCAGAGATATCGAAAAAACTATAGATAAATCTATAATAATTGCTGATAGCTATAATGAATTATCATTAATTAATGATGTGGCAAAAAATACCGATAACCCACTAAAAGTGGGTCTTAGGATAAATCCGGATTTTAATATGGACGGCGGAGGGGCCGTAAGCAGTAAATTCGGTGTAGATCAGAACACCCTTTTTACACACAAAAATTTTATAAAGGGATTATCTAATATAAAAGTATCCGGAATCCATGTTCATATCAAGAGTCAGGTCCTTGATAACAAAAAGCTTTATCAGTATTATAGAAGTATTTTCGAACTTGCGGATTTTTGCCAGGAAAGATTAGATTGGGATATTGAATTTATCAACTTCGGCGGCGGATTGGGTATTGTATATTCAATTGTTGATGATATACCTTTAGACATTGAAAGTCTTGGCTGCAAATGTGACGAGTTGGTTCGGGAATATAAAGACAAACTAAATGCGCGTTTTATAATTGAAACAGGAAGATTTGTGATTTGCGAAGCCGGATATTTTATAACTCCTATCGTTGATATAAAAGAGTCTGTGGGAACAAAATATTTGATTGTAGAAAAAGGGCTGAACGGTTTTTTAAGACCATCAATTGCAGAGCTACTTGCATCAAATTCTTCAGGCGAAAAGATAACAAAATCATTAGAACCCTTATATACCGCAAAGGATGCATTTGAGTTTATTATTCCCGACGGTGATGTTTCTACAAAGGAGAAGGTCAGCATAGTTGGAAGTCTTTGCACCGCTACGGATATTATGGCCAATGATGTACTTGTACCAAAGGCCAAAATCGGTGATTATATCATAGTTACAAAAGCAGGCAGCTATTCATATTCGTTATCCCCTTTAATGTTTGCCAGCCATACACTACCATTGCAGTTTTATATTAAAAAGGACGGGACTGTTTTATAAATCTTTTTCTTTGGATGCAGGCCAATATGATAAAATTGTTCACTATAAATAAAATGAGAGGTGATAATCATGGGTATAAAAATTGTTACTGACAGTACTTGCTATATACCGATAGAC
>CAYXAT010000259.1:0-1520 GCA_964462065.1 uncultured Clostridiaceae bacterium
CGTATTTGGCAAAGGTCTTTTCCAGTGCCTCCAATACATCATCTATCTCAGATTCATCTTTTAAAGTAATCTGCACCTCGTTATAATAACCTTTTTCTCCGTAAATCCCCCTGGCAAACTCTTCACTGACAAAGGCAACGCCGAATTTCCCCGATGCGGGCATTAAGGATTGTTCGCTTTCCATTAAATATACGTATTCGGGGCTGTAAGCTAAACCGGAAACTTTCATATTATGCAGCCTGCCGTTTATATAAGGTGTTATCGTTTGCCCTTGTTCTATTTTTCTGTCCAAAGCAAATTGCTTTAAAAGTATAAGGCTGTCGCCTTTTAAAGCCACTTTGTTTCCGTCCTGCATATAAATATTGTTTATACTTGCCTTGCCGCTTTTCATGGAAATAAGTCGGATTAGCACCTTTTCTTCTTTATTACCGGTTTCAAGGGGCACATCAATGCTAATTCTACCCAAGGCGTCCTTAACACCTTTAACGGATTTAATCTCCTTGATACCGTTTTCTGAAATCTTCGAAAACTCTGCCTGTATATGAGAAAAGTTTGTTTCATTATAAAAATCATCAACGGAATTTTTAATATTAACGGTGGCGGTGGAAAAACAGATAAAAATACTTAAGGCGATTATAACGATTACGGTTACGGAAATAAATTGACCCTTGGAATGCTTTATCATACGAAAAAGCCTTTTATCAAGTTTCTTCATCACCATTCAATCCTTTCAGGGGAAACAGGTTCATGGTTTACCTTGTTTTCGACAATGCTGCCGCTGCTCATTTTTATAATCCTGTCACCCATGCCGCCGATAGCCATGTTATGGCTTATTATTACCACCGTTTTTTTAAAATCCTTATTAATTTTATATAGTAAAGAAAGTATCATTATGCCTGTTTTGTAATCCAGGGCGCCTGTAGGCTCATCGCATAATATCAAAAGGGGATTCTTAGCCACTGCCCTGGCTATCGCAACCCTTTGCTGCTCTCCGCCGCTTAATTGGGAGGGGAAATGATCCTTTCGCTCCCATAGTCCCACTTCTTTAATAATACTATCTATATTTAAAGGGTTTTTACACAGCTCCGTCGCCAATTCCACGTTTTCTTTTGCGGTTAGATTAGACATTAAGTTATAGAATTGAAAAACAAAGCCCACGCTATTTCTCCGATAAGCTGTGAGCTTCCTGTCATTATATTTTGTTATTTCCTCATTGGCCACAAATACTTTGCCTTCATCCGCCGAATCCATCCCACCGATAATATTAAGCAATGTACTTTTACCCGAACCGCTAGGCCCGAGTATCACGGCAAATTCTCCTTCATAGATATCAATGCTAACATCGTTTAAGGCCTTTACCTCCACTTCGCCCATTCTGTAGCTCTTTTTTATATTGACTGCCTCAATGATTTTATTCATTATTCCCTCCTTGGAATCCTATTTGGCGATAATTGGATATAATCCTTTTCTATATTCTATCATACATATTCCCGGACAAGTATGTTTTATTCGTCCGATTT
>CAYXAT010000260.1:0-1513 GCA_964462065.1 uncultured Clostridiaceae bacterium
TAAATAAGTATATTTACAACAATGTCAGTAGCCTTTATACTGTTTTTCAAAACAGCAACAGGCTGTTTAAGTATGATTGGATGCCGGATTTATCCATGAAAGGGCATCGGATTAACAAATATAAAAATGAGGATCGCAATATTATAATAGTAGGAGATTCTACCGTTGAGGATTTTTATGTAAAATATGAGGATTCTATTTGCGGGCTTTTGGATAAGAAGCTTTTTAGCGGCAACAAGCCACATGTTTTTAATTTTGGCAGCAGTGGTACCAAATCCGTATATGTGACGGAAAGGATAAAAAAGGCCGTTTCCTATGAGCCGGAACTTATCATATGGCAGATGGGTGCGGGAAGCTTTACCGAGATACAGTGGGTTTTTCCTTTTCGTACTGAAAGTTATGATATAAGTCTTGGCGGCGACTTGGCATCGGCTTATAGGAATGTGCTTAAGATGAACAATGAAAACGCTTATTTTATTTCCAGGGAACTTCGCGGCAGCTTGGCGCCTTTACATAGGTATAATGAGTTTTATTCTTTTTATATAGACGGGCTGAAGGCCAAGAAATCTGGCAAGGCTTTGGTTTATCCCAATGATAGACATTTAAAGGTGCAAATAGGTGATGTTAAGATTACGGAGGAATTTTACGGTATACCTTTTGATGAGAGTACAAGATACTTTGATGTTATCGGCCAGGTATGCAAATATATTACGGACAAAGGGATTAAGCTTATGATTTATATTGCCCCTATCAATCAAAGTATCATGAGCGAAAAATATGAAGCCGGGTATTATGATAAACTGTATGATGTGGTTAAAGGTTATGCAGATACTTATAATGTACCGGTTTTGAATATTTATGATGTGATCCCCGACGAACTATTTATTGATGGGGGACATTTAAAAGAAGAAGGGGATAAGATTGTGGCAGAGAAGTTATATGTTTTTGTAAATGAACAGGGATTGTTGGAATGATGAACATAAGAATATTGGGGCATAAGAAAAGTCTTTTTATAATGTCATCTTGAAAACTAAGCCCGAAGGATCTTTTAAGGCTGCAAATGTATTAATGCGAGATTCTTCACTGATGTTTCAGAATGACACGTATCGAAGCGCTTTCTGCTTTAAGCCTTAAACTTTACACAATGCGATATGTTATAATTAGACTAATAATCTATTCTTTGTAAGGGGAATTAATATGACCGCTTTGAAGAGTTTAAATTTAATTGATAGGGATAAGCTCTCAGATATTTTTGAATACCTAAATGAACGGTTGAAGGAAAACCAACTTCAATTAGAAATAACTGTTTATGTCGATTCAATAATAACTATGGTTTACGATAACAGACCGGCTACTAAAGATATAGATTGCGTTTTCAGTGATGTGAATTATAAATTGCTGGATAAAATATTGGAATTAACGAAATTTGCCTTTAATCTCTCCGATAAGTGGATAAATGAGGAAATAAAAGAGCCATTGAAATCACTATTGAAAGAAGACAAAGAAACCTTTA